>JANNXB010000229.1:0-8651 GCA_031409355.1 Betaproteobacteria bacterium
CGGCGCCGAGCCGTTGCCGGAAGTGCCGTAGTTGAGCTTGCCCGGCGCTTTCTTCGCCTGCGCGATCAGTTCGCGCAGGTTGGAGACGCCGACGCTGGCATGCGCCGCCACCACCAGCGGCGAGGAACTCACCTTGCTCACCGGCAGCAGGTCGCGCTTCGAATCGAAGCCCGCCTTCGGCGTGAGCAGCGGATTCACCAGGATGCTCGAGGGACTCGCGATCAGGAAGGTGTAACCGTCGGGCGCCGCCTTCGCCACGTATTCCGCGGCGATGCTGGAGCCGGCGCCGGCGCGATTCTCGATGATGATCGGCTGCCCGAGCTCCTTCGACAGGCCGTCTTGGAAGGCACGCGCGACGAAATCCGCCGCGCCTCCGGGTGCGAAGCCCACCACCAGCTTCACCGGCCGCGCCGGATAGGATTGGGCAAGCGCCAGCGTGGGTAGGAGCCCAAACAACGCCACCAGCAGGGCTTGCGCGCTCATTCGTTGCTGCAATACACCTCGACGCAATTTCCTTCCGGATCGCGAACCTGGAATGCGGTGAATTCAGAACCTTTCTTGAGGGTCCCGCCTAGCCGGCCGGCCCATTGGTTGAGCTCGGCGAGCGATGGGACCATTAATCCAAAGTGCAAATCGGGGGCGCGATTGACCGGCTCGCCGGGCTGGAAGGCGATCAGCACACCGGCACTGCGCGCCTTGTTGTCGTCGGCCTGCAGCCCGAAAGTGGTGGCGTACCAGCGTGCCAGTCCTTGGGGATCGCGGGCGGGCAGATTGAGATGCTGCAGGCGAAAGTTGATCTCAGGCATCCTGGGTCTCCTTGTCAGAACGAATAACTACGACTTTGGCGCGACGGCCTTCGGCCCGGCGACTAACGGACGTTGGCAAGCCGCTGGTTCGCCATCGCGAGGCGGTCCACCACGTTGCGCGTGAGCGCGCGCGTTAGGTGCAGCTGCCCGCCGGTGCTCACTTTTTCCATCGCGGCGAGTTCGAACTCGGCGATCAGCAGGTCGGTCATCGCGTCCGCCGTGGCGTGGCGCGGCAGCTCGCCGCCCCAGATGTAGGCCATGTCGCCGAAGAATTCCCCGGCGCCCACCATGTTGATGAGGCGCCCGCCGCGCACGATTTTGACTTCGCCCTTGGCGGCGAAGAAAAAGCTGGTGCCCGGCTCGTTCTCCTTCACGATGTTGGTCGCCCTGGGCACGCGCGACCACTTGCCGGCGCGCGCCAGCTCCCAGATCTCGGCGTCCGACAGCGCCGAGAGGATCGGCACGCGCTTCAGCGAAACGAATTTCTCGCTGTCCGGGATCGCGTCGGGCGGCAGCACCAGCGCGCCGAGGTGCGAAAGCTCGGCCGCCAGGTCGTTCCAGGTGGTGAAGCGGTGCTCAGGCCGCTTGCCGAGCAGCTTCAACATCGCCATGTCGATGTCCTTGGGCAGTCCCTTGCGCAGGCTCGAGGGCGGCGCCGGGTTCTCGGTGAGAATTTTCTTCACCAGGCCCTCCAGCGTATCGGCGACGAACGGGCGCTTGCCGGTCAGTAATTCGTAGAGCACCACGCCCAGCGAATACATGTCGCTGTGCAGGGTCAGTTCCTTGCCCTCGATCTGCTCGGGCGACATGTAGAAGGGCGAGCCCATGGCCGCGGTCTGCACCGTCTGGCTTTTCTTCAGGAACGCCGCGCCGAAATCGGCGATCTTCACGTCGGTGCCCTGCACGATCATGATGTTGGCGGGCTTGATGTCGCGATGCACGATGCCCTGGGCGAAGGCGTAGTCGAGCGCGCCGCAGCACTTGAAGCCGATCTGCAGCACGTCTTCCACCGGCAGCAGCTTGTCGGGCTTGACGAACTGGGCCAGGTCGCCGCCCCTGACGATCTCCATCGCGATGTAGCCCGAATCCGCCTCGACCACGGCGTCCAGGATCGCGACGATGTGCGGGTGGCGCAATTTCCCGGCGAGGGAGGCCTCGTTCAGGAACTGCGAGCGGTACACCGTGCCGAACTCCGGATCGCGGAACACCTCGGGCTCGATGGTCTTGAGCGCCACTTCCTTGCCCGAAAACGTGTCTTTGGCGAGGTAGACCGTTCCGGTCGCGCCCTTGCCGAGCAGGGTCTGCACGTCGTACTTGCCGACCTGAAGGCTCAGGTCGAGCTTGAATTCTTCAGCCATGCCCTTGAATTTACCTCAAATAAGCTGCAGGAAGATCATCGCCAGGCCGACCACCGACACGCCCCAGACCGCGGTGCGGAGCCACAGCACGCCGGCGATGTAGACCACCGCGTAGACAATGCGCGCACCCAGGAATATCTGCGCGCCGAGCAGGGTCATGGCGTTGGTCTTGCCTGCCACCACGGCGACCAGCACGAGGATGGCAAACAGCACCAGGTTTTCCACCATGTTGCGATGGGCGCGCGCCGCGCGTCCGCCCCAGCCCTTGATCTCGGGCATGGCTTCGCGGTTACCCGCCAGCGTCGACAAGCCGACCTTCATCAGGGCGCCCTGCACCCCGGCCAGGGCCTGCACCAGGGTCAGCAAGGCCGCCCAAAGCAACAGCATAAGTTCCGGTTTCATGGCGATTCCCCCTCGTGAAAAAAGCAAGCATACGCCCGCGGTTACATCTGGAAACATTAATGTACGGCGCGCGCCGAACGGTGGCGTTATCCTGCGAGTCCAAGAGGTGACCATGAAGACATCCAAGACACTGATTGCGCTGGCAGTTGCCCTTGCGGGCCTGATGGCCGCCGGTGCCGCGCTCGCCCAGCATCGCCACCACCATCACCACGGTCCGCGCATTTCGATCGGCTTCGGTTTTGGCTACCCTGCCTATCCCTACTATTACCCGCCCTATGCCTACTATCCGCGGTATTACCCGGCGCCGGTGGTGATTCAGCAGCAGCCGACCGTCTACGTCGAGCAGGCTCCGCAGCTGGCGCCCGCGGTGCAGCCCCCCGCAAGCGCCTACTGGTACTACTGCGCCGATGCGCGCGCCTACTACCCGTACGTCAAGGAATGCCCGGCAGGTTGGCAGCGCGTCGCGCCGCAACCGGGTTAGAGCAAGGCTGAATCCATGAAAGCGAAGCTGAAGATTGCAACTCTCGGCGCCGCGCTGCTGCTCGGCGGCTGCGTCAGCATGCCCAGCGGTCCCGGCGTGATGGTGCTGCCCGGCAGCGGCAAGAATTTCGACCAGTTCCGCGCCGATGACATGGAATGCCGCCAATTCGCCAACAGCCAGGTGAACGGCAGCACGCCTGACAGCGCCGCGGAGAACAGCGCCATCAAGAGCGCCGCGCTCGGCACCGCGATCGGCGCCGCCGCGGGCGCGATCATCGGCGGCAGGAGCGGCGCGGCCACGGGCGCCGGCACCGGCCTGATCATCGGCGGGGTGTCGGGCGCGGGCGCCGGTGGCAGCTCGCAGCGCACCCTGCAGCAGCGCTACGACATCGGTTACACGCAGTGCATGTATGCCAAGGGCCACAAGATTCCGACTGCGGGGCGCTACGAGAACAGTCCGCGTCCGCTTGCCTCCACCTACACGCCGCCGCCTCCGCCACCTCCGCCGGCAGCTGCTCCACCGCCGACGGCCGCTGGCGCTATTCCGCCGCCACCTCCAGGTTCGCCTCCACCGCCGCCGCCAGGGGTCAGGTAAGTCCTACCAGCGGCTAGCCGGCAACCGGCGCCGCTGCAAACCGGCGATAGCGGTAGCCGCCCATGCTGCCGTAGCTCTGCAGCGGCCGCATCACCTTCGTTTCCTCGGCCTGTGCCGGCGTTGCATCCGTCCGGGCGAGTTCCGAGACCTGCATGCTGGTGCAGCCCGAAAGCGCCGCTGCCCCGAGTACCGCAAGTACCGCGAGTGCCAGTTTCTTCGTCTTGTTGTTCATCATCACTCCTTGCTTGGCGTAACCGATGACTCTTTGTACGCCCGGCCGGGAGAGGGGATCGCCTTATTTGACGGCGCTCGTGACTTAGTTTCCGCCCGAAAAGCGGGGATTCGTCACAGCCGCGGACCGCGCCGTGACTTATGCACGCGCCCTCAGACGGACGGCCGGGTTTCGGGATCGAGCGGATAGACCGGGCGCCGCAGCCGGCGGAAGTTCAACTGTGAATAATCCGACGTGCAGACGCCCTCGCCCGCGCATTCCACCACCGCCTTCGCCATCGGCCCGAGCCCCGCGCGCCAGTGCACGCGGCTTTTCAACATCACGTAGCGCTTGGCCGCTGGATCGATGCCGAGCACGCGGAAGGCGGCGATGTCGTGCGGCTCGACGTGGCGCGAGATCACTGCGATCTCCACTTTGCCCGTGTCCAGCACCGCCGCGGCCCCCATGTCGGCCAGCTCGCCGCGCGCCATCGGGCCCTCGTTGCGGTAGATGCCGCCGCTGATGCGCCGCACGTTGCCGGTCACGACGCGCGGCTTGCCTTTCAAGCCGAGCGCCGGCATCTCCAGCTTGCCGCCCAGCGGAATCGTGACCCGCGCGCCGATGCCGGCGCGCTTCATCTGCTCCACCGCCTGCGGGTCGAAGATCGCGAATGCGGCCACGTCTTCCAGGCCCGTGTCGAGGATGCCGCCCAGCACCGCCATGGTGTCCATGGTGCCGCCCGAGGCGCAGTTGTCGTAGTGGTCGAGCAGCATCACGGGGCCATCGCGCATTTCCTTCGCCCGCAGCAGCGATTTCTCCAGCGGCTCGACCTGGTAGACGAACTTCTCGCGTGCGTTCCACGCCATGTCGAGCAATTCGTCGCACAGCGATCTCGCCAGCCGCGCGTCGCCGTCGGTGACAACGACCGCGGAGGAACCGGCATAGGGAACGTCCGCGTGCGGGAAGCCGACGAAGAAGCTCGCGCACAACACGCGGGCGTGTTCCTTTCCTCCCCCCTGACGTTCCATTTCACGCGCCCGCGCCTGGATCTCCCTGTTCGGGGAATCGAGGCTGGACTGGCGCATTACGTGGGGCAGCATTGGCCGGTGCCCGTACGCCATCCGGGGTTTGATTTTCTTGTTCAATAGGGAAAAAATCGGCCGGGCGGCACGCACCCCGGTCTGGTACATGTCCACGTGCGGATAGGTCTGGTAGCCCGCGATCACGGTCGCCTGGTCGCCCATCGCCGGAAACAGGTTGGTGTGCATGTCCAGCGCGACGCCGACCGGCACCTCCGGCGCCACCTTGCGGATGCGCGAGAGCAGCTCGCCCTCGCCGTCGTCATGCGTGCGCGTCACCATGGCGCCGTGCAGGTCGAGCAGTACCGCGTCGCAGCCCGCGGCGACCGCCTCCACGATGCGGCCCGCCATCGCCTCGTAGGCCTCGTCGTCCACCGGCGAACTGGGCGCCGCGTTGCCGGCGACCGGGTACACCGTCTCGGCGCCCGCCTTGCCGGCGAGTTCGATGAAGGCGCCGATCGCGGTGCCGGTGCCCTTGAAGGCCTCGTACACGTCCTGCCCCTGCGCCGGCAGCGGCCTTCCGGCCGCGAAGCGCGCAAGCGGCGTCGGCACCGGAGAAAAGGTGTTGGTCTCGTGCTTCATCTGCGCGATGACGAGACGCATGGCGGTCTAGGGGCTGCCGATGAAATCCCGCTTGCCGATCTCGACGCCGTTGTGCCGCAGGATGTTGTAGACGGTAGTAGCGTGGAAATAGAAATTCGGCAGCGCGAAGCCAAGCAGGTATTGCATGCCCTTGAATGGCACGTCCTTGCCCTGCAGCTTTAGGATGATCTCCTTGTCTTCGCTGCCGTCGACCTGCGCTGCCTTGACGCCATCGATGAAGGCGATGGTCTTCGCGATGCGCGCCTTCAGCTCGTCGAAGGTCTTCTCGGTGTCCTCGTGCTTCGGGATCTCGACGCCGGCCAGCCGCGCCACCGCGCCCTTGGCCGAATCGCAGACGATCTGCACCTGGCGCGCCAGCGCGAACATGTCGGGGAACAGGCGCGACGAGGTCAGCACCTGCTCGTCCAGCTTCTTCGCCTCGGCGTGGGCTTTCGCCTTGTCGAGGATGGCGGACAGGTTCTTAAGCGTATTGGCGAAGCGCGGCGCGCTTGCCTGATACATGGAAATGCTCATGGGAAAGTCTTTCTGGAGTGGATTTTTTCAGACCCTCTATACTCTCATACAGGGGAGGCACATGAAACCAATCTACAGCCCGGCCGTCGCGCTCGCCTTCTTCAAGGCCGCCGGCAAGCCCGGGAAAGTCGCGGCCGGCAAGGTCATCTTCGCCGAGCACGATAAGGCGCGCCCGTTGCTCTTCATGCGCGACAAGATGTACCTGCTGCTGGAGGGCGAGGTGGACCTGGTGGCGCGCAAGAAGGTCATCGGCTCGGTCGCCAAGGGCGAGATCTTCGGCGAGATGGCCTCGCTCACCAACGCGCCGCGCAGCGCGAGCGCGGTGGCGAAGACCGCGTGCAACGTCATCGCGCTGGACGACAAGCAGTTCCACGACGGCCTGCGCACCAGGCCGGAGTTTGCGCTGATGCTGATGAGCATGATGATCGGGCGGTTGCGCGAGACCATCGCCAGGCTGGCCGAGCAGACCACGCTGCGCGGCGACGCGGTGGTGACTGAATCCGTGGTGTTCGACCCCAAGCGCCTCGCCGAACTGGCCGAGGGCCTCTCGAACGACGTGCCGGTGTACTTCGACCGCGGCAAGAGCATCGTGCAGGAAGGCCAGATGGGCTTGCGCATGTATGTCGTCATCGAGGGGCGCGTCGCGGTGTCGATCTTCGGCGGCGGCGTCATCGAGCGGCTGGGGCCCGGCGGCGCATTCGGGGAACTCGCGCTGGTCGAGCAGTCGCCCCGCCTCGCCAGCGTAGTGGCGGATACCGATTGCCAGCTGCTGCCGATCAACCGCGCCGCGTTCCTGCTGCTGGTCAAGACCAGCCCCGAGTTCGCCGGCTCGCTGCTGGCGCCGCTCGCCGAGCGCCTGCGCCTGCTCACTGCGCGGCTGAAATAGCGTGCTAAAAATCGGGGTCAGCCCGATTTCCTATTCCGGCTTCACACCCGCTTCCTTCACCGCCTTGGCGAACACTTTTTGTTCGCTCGCGATCCGGGCGCGCACCGCTTCGGGGGTCGAGGGCGCGGGTTCGTGGCCGACCTTGCCATAGGCTTCCTTTGCCTCCGCCGAGCCCAGGTACTTGCGCGCTTCGGCATTTAGGCGCGCCACAATGTCGGCCGGCGTCTTCGCCGGCGCGTAAAGGGCGAACCAGACGTCGATCTCGTAGCCCGGCAGTCCGAGCTCGGCGATGGTCGGCGCTTCGGGCATGAAGGCGGTGCGCTCGCGCGAAGTCGCGCCCAGCACGCGCAGGTTGCCGGCCTTGAGCTGCGCGCCGATCGGCGCGAGGTCGGCCATCATCACCGTGACGCGACCCGAGAGCAGGTCCGGCAGCGCCGGCGCGAATCCCTTGTAGGGCACGTGCAGCAGGTCCATGCCGGTGCCCAGCTTGAGCATCTCCATGCCCAGGTGCGCAATGCTGCCGCTGCCGTTGGACGCATAGGACAGCTGCCCGGGCTTCGCCTTCACCAGCGCCACCAACTCGGCCAGTGACTTCGCCGGCAGCGACGCCGGCACCACGAGGAAGAACGGGAAACGCGACACCATGCTCACCGGCGCGAAATCACCGAGCGGGTCGTAGGGCAGCTTGCCCGCGAACACGTAGGGCTGCACCGACATGGTCGAGCCGCCCGTGATGAAGAGCGTGTAGCCGTCGGGCGCCGCTTTCGCCGCCGCCTCGGCGCCGATCACCGTGTTGCCGCCCGGCCGGTTGTCGATGACGAACGGCTGGCCTAAGGCCTGCGTGAAATGGTTGGCGAGGAAGCGCGCCGCCGCCTCCGCCCCGCCTCCGGGCGGATAGGGAATGATCACCCGCACCGGCTTGATTGGCCATGCCTGCGCGAAGGCGGATCCGGCCACGGCGAGCAGCAGTACGAATAGCATTTTTCTCATGACTTGTTTCCCTTTTTTCGTTGTTCGATCGCGAGCTTTGCGTTGCGCGCCACGCTCTCGTCGGCATCCTGCGCCAACCGCTCGAGGATCTCGCGCGGCGTCGCCTTGTTGTAGGTCAGATTCATTCGCGTGTAAAGGTTGCCGCTCGAGGCAAGCCGCGCCAGGACGCGCTGCGGCGTGTTCGGGTTCAGCGCCAGGCCCCACTCGATGAGGTAGTCGGTCGAATTGAACCATCGTTCCAGCACCGGCATCGGCGTGCGCGGGTTGGCCGCCAGTTCGTGCACCGCGACCTGCGCGTTCGGTTCGGCCGCCAGCCTGGCGAGGGTCGCCGCATCGGTGTTCGGATGGCGCGCGACGAGCCGGATCACCGCGAGGCCCTTGCGGTTGTCGCCCATCACGTCCCAGAGCGAGCCCATCGGCTCGTAGAGTTCCGGGTCGCGCAGCGCCGCGATGCGCCCGAGCACGTCGCCCTGCGCCGCGGGATTCTGCGCGATCGCGCCAAGGAAATACCGGTCCTGCCTGAAGGGCGAGTCCTCGAACGCGCGCCCGAGTTGCGCCACGTCCATGCCCTGGACCTCGCGCACCGCCGATTCCAGCCGCAGCCCACGCGCGATCTCCATCCCGACCGCAATGGGCAGCGCCGCCGCCACCGCCAGTGCGGCAACCAGGACCATCGGCGGGCTCTGCACCTTGCCGCGCCAGCGCAGCACCACGTGGCCCAGCGCCGC
>JANNXB010000230.1:0-4790 GCA_031409355.1 Betaproteobacteria bacterium
GGCTACCCGGATTTCCTCGGCCATGCCCTGCCGGCGCTGGCTGCGGTCGAGACCGCCGCGATCGTGATCAACGCGCAGAACGGCATCGAGATGATGACCGGCCGCTTCATGCAATGGGCGGCGAAGCGCGGCCTGGACCGGCTGGTGATCGTCAACCGCATCGACGCCGAGAACGTGGACCTGCCGGCGCTGCTGGAAAAAATCCAGCAGGCCTTCGGCAAGGAGTGCCTGCCGCTGAACCTTCCGGCGGCGCGCGCGAGCAGGGTGTCGGACTGCTTTTTCGCGCCTTCCGGCGAGGCCGATTTCTCCTCGGTGGAGGAAGCGCACAGGAAGCTGGTCGAGCAGGTGGTCGAGGTGGACGAGAAGCTCATGGAGGCCTACCTCGAGAAAGGCGAAGTCGCGCCCGAGGCACTGCACGAGCCGCTCGAGCGCGCGATGCGCGAGGGCCACCTGATCCCTGTGGTGTTCACCTCGGCGAAAACAGGCGCCGGCATCGGCGAGCTGCTGGACGTGATCATAAAGCTGCTGCCCAATCCGGCCGAGGGCAATCCGCCCGTTTACCGCAACGTGCCCGCCGGTGGCGGCGAGGCGACGGACATCATCGCCCTGCCCGATCCGGGCCGGCATGTGCTCGCCCACGTGTTCAAGATCGAAATCGACCCTTACATCGGGCGCGTCGCGGTGTTCCGCGTGCACCAGGGGCGCATCACGCCGAACACGCAGCTTTTCATCGGCGAAGGCAGGAAGCCGTTCAAAGCCGGGCACCTTTACGTGCTCAAGGGAAAAACGCAGGTCGAGGTCGACGAAGCGGTGCCGGGCGACATCTGCGCCATCGCCAAGATCGACGCGATCCAGTACGACCACATCTTGCACGACTCCGCGGCCGACGCGCAGATCCACGCCAGGCCGCTCGAACTGCCGATCGCGGTCTTCGGGCTGGCGGTGCAGCCGAAAAAGCGCGGCGACGAGCAGAAAGTATCCGACGTGCTGCACAAGTTGCTGGCCGAGGATCCGTGCTTTCGCCTAGAGCACAACGCGCAGGCCAACGAAACCGTGATGCGCGGCCTGGGCGAGCTGCACCTGAAGATCATGCTGGAGAAGATGTCCGGCCAGTACAAGGTGGAGCTCGAGACGCGGCCGCCCTCGATCCCGTACTGCGAGACCATCGCCACGCGGGCCGAAGGGCACAGCCGCCACAAGAAGCAGACCGGCGGCGCCGGGCAGTTCGGCGAAGTGTTCCTCAGGATCGAGCCGCTGCCGCGCGGCACGGGCTTCGAGTTCGTCGACAAAGTGAAGGGCGGCGTGATCCCGCACCAGTTCATCCCCGCGGTCGAGAAAGGCGTGCGTGGCGTGCTGCAGGCGGGCTTCATCGCCGGCTACCCGATGCAGGACCTGCGCGTCACCGTCTACGACGGCAAGCACCACCCTGTGGATTCAAAGGAAGTGGCCTTCATCTCGGCCGGGCGCAAGGCATTCATCGACGCGCTCGGCAAGGCGCGGCCGATCGTGCTCGAGCCGATCGTCAACGTCGACGTGGTCGCGCCGGAGCACAAGATGGGCGACATCGCGGGCGAACTCTCCGGGCACCGCGGCCACATCAAGGGTTCCGACGCGCCGCGCCCCGGCACCGTGCAGATCCTCGCGCAGGCGCCGCTTTCGGAGCTGGAGCAGTTCCCCGCGCGCCTCAAGTCGCTCACCGCCGGGCACGGCTCCTACACCCTGGAATTCAGCCACTACGCTCCCGCGCCGCCGGCGCTGCAGCAGCGCCTCGCCAACGCCCACAAGCCCGCCGCGCACGCGGACGACTAGCGGAAATCGAGGAAATCGGGGTCAGAGCCCACTACTGTCCGGAGATTCCGGGTGGAGTGAAGCATAACGTCTTGAAGGCACGGGCGTAAATGGAATTTATGGATGTCACCGATTTGAATGTGAGAGAAGCTGCCGGCTTTTGCCGGGAGCGCTTCGATGCATTCGGGGAAGCTGGTGTTTGCCCAACTGATGGAGCATTTGCCGCTGCACACGTTCCGGCGCTGCGTGGCGAAGTATCCGAGCCGCTATCCGACGTTGAGGTTCTCGCACCTGGATCAATTCTTGTGCATGGCCTTCGCGCAACTCACCTTTCGCGAGAGCCTGCGCGATATCGAGACCTGCCTGCGCGCGCACTCGGCCAAGCTCTATCACCTGGGCATCCGTGGGGGTATCGCGCGCAGCACCTTGGCCGATGCCAACGAGACGCGCGACTGGCGCATCTATCAGGATTTCGCCTTGAACCTGATTCGCGTCGCGCGCAAGCTCTACGCGGACGACAGCTTCGGCGTGGAGCTTGCCAACACGGTCTACGCGTTGGACACCACCACCATCGAGCTGAGCTTGTCGTTGTTTCCCTGGGCGCGCTACGGTACGCACCAAGCGGGCGTCAGAGTGCATACGCTTCTGGATCTGCGCGGCAACATCCCGAGTTTCCTCCATATATCGGACACCAAAACGGGCGAGCTTGCGGTGTTCGACCAGCTCATCTTCGAGCCCGGCAGCTTCTACGTCATGGACCGCGGATTCATCGACTTTGCGCGGCTTTATCGCTTGCATCGGGAGCGCGCTTACTTCGTCGTGCGCGCCAGATCCAATCTTCAGTATCAGCGGCTCGAATCGCACTCCATCGACAAGTCCAGCGGCCTGCGCTGCGATCAAACCATCGTGCTCACTGGCCAACATTCGGCCACCGACTATCCGCAGCGGCTGCGCCGCGTGAAGTTCTACGATGCCAAACACGACAAGCGGCTGGTGTTTCTCACCAACAATTCCGATCTCCCCGCCTTGAGCATCGCGCAGCTCTATCGCTGCCGCTGGCAGATCGAATTGTTCTTCAAATGGATCAAGCAACATCTGCGCATCAAGGCGTTCTTCGGTACCTCGGAGAACGCGGTCAAGACTCAAGTGTGGATCGCCATCACGGTGTATGTGCTCATCGCCATCGTAAAAAAGAAACTCGACGTCCCCGCCTCTCTCTACACAATTCTGCAAATACTGAGTCTGACGCTCTTCGACAAACAGCCGCTCGATCAGCTACTTGCGCAAATCGAAGACAAAATCGAGATGCCGGAAGGCTCTAACCAATTGAATCTATTTCCAGAAATCTCCGGACAGTAGTGGCTCTGACCCCGATTTTCTCAGCCTTTGTCGCGGGCGCGGTTGCGGTGCTCGGTTTTTCGCCGGTCGATTTTTTCCCTGCCACGCTGGTGGCGCTGGTGGTGCTGGTGCACCTCTGGATGCGCGCGCCCTCGCCGTCCGCCGCATTGCGCATCGGGTTTTTCTTCGGCCTCGGGCTCTACGGCGCCGGAGCGTCCTGGGTATATGTGAGCCTGAACCGCTATGGCGCCATGCCGATGCCGCTCGCGGCGGTGGCGACTCTTGCCTGGTGCGCGTTCCTCGGGCTCTTTCCCGCGCTCGCCGGCTGGATCCAGGCCCGCGTCGCGCGCGACAGCGCGGCGCCGGTGGCGCTGCGCGCCGGGCTGCTGATACCCGCATCCTGGATGCTGGTCGAGTGGTCGCTAAGCTGGTTCCTGACCGGCTTTCCCTGGCTCGCGCTCGGCTACACGGCCATCGACGATCCACTCTCTGGCTACGCGCCGGTGGGCGGCGTGTACGCGGTTACGCTGGCGATGATGATGGCCGCAGGTCTCGTTTGGTGCGTAGCGGTCGGCCACTCGCGCCGGATGGCCGCGGGCACGCTGGCACTCCTGCTCGCCTGCGGCTACGGCCTGCGCGTCACCGAGTGGACGGCGCCCGTGGGCGAGCCGCTGCGCGTCGCACTCCTGCAGGGCAATGTGCCGCAGGAAATGAAGTTCGATCCGGCGCGCTACGAAAAAATGCTCGAAACCTATGCGCGCCTCGCGGAGGCCGGCAACGCGCGCCTGATCGTGCTGCCGGAGACGGCCGTGCCGCGTTTCCTCGACCTGGTCGAGCCCGCGTTCCTCGAACGGCTGAAGGCGGCGGCGGTGCGCAATGGCGGCGACCTGCTGCTCGGCATCCCGGCGCGAACCGCCGGCGGGGACTACCTGAACAGCGTCATCAGCCTGGGCGTTTCGCCCGGCGCCAGGTACGACAAGGTGCACCTCGTGCCCTTCGGCGAATTCGTGCCGCCGGGCTTTGGCTGGATCGTGCGCGTGCTGTCCATTCCGCTCGCGGACTTCTCGCGCGGCAGCACCGATCAGCGGCCAATGGCGGTCGCAGGCCAGCGCGTGGCGGTGAATGTCTGCTACGAGGACGCCTACGGCGCGGAAATCATCCGCCAGTTGCCTGAAGCCACGCTGCTGGTGAACGTGTCGAACGTCGCCTGGTTCGGCGACTCGCTCGCCCCGGCGCAGCACCTGCAGATCGCCCGCATGCGCGCGTTGGAGACCGGCCGCGTCTACCTTACCGCCGCCAACACCGGAATCACGGCGGCCATCTGGCCCGACGCCTCGGTGCGCCAGCAGATGCCGCAGTTTTCCCGCGGGTTGATCCAGTTCGAGGTGCGCGGCTACAGCGGCGCGACGCCCTACGTGCGCTTCGGCGACTGGCCGGCGGTCCTCACCGCCCTGCTGGCGCTGGCGTTCGTCGCGCTGCGTGGGCGCTCCCGGTAAAATTTGCGCGCGATGCTCACCTTCCAGCAGCTCATCCTCCGCCTGAACGACTTCTGGGACAAACGCGGCTGCGTGCTGCTGCAGCCCTACGACATGGAAATGGGCGCCGGCACCTTCCACACCGCGACCTTCCTGCGCGCACTCGGGCCCGAGCCCTGGAACGCGGCC
>JANNXB010000231.1:0-5544 GCA_031409355.1 Betaproteobacteria bacterium
TCGATTTCGGCGGGCGCTCGATGGCGATCTCGGGGGACACGAAATTCAATGAGAACCTGATCAAGCATGCGACGGGCGTCGACCTGCTCATCCACCAGGTCGCCGCGGCGCGCGAGGAACTGCTGAAGAACCCGGTGTTCAAGGTGATCCTGGAACATCACACCAAGCCCGAGGAAGCCGGCGTCGTATTCACGCGAACCAAGCCCAAACTCGCCGCTTACTATCACTTCGTGCTGCTCGGCACCCCGGCGATCCCGCCCATGAAGGAGGATGAAGTCCTCGCCATGACGCGCAAGACCTACGACGGGCCGCTGGTCCTCGGCGAAGACCTGATGGCGTTTCGCATATCGACCACAGGAGTGGAAATTGTCCGAACACCTCAAAGCGGTAAGTAGCAGTCTCGGCCTGGAGGCGGCTGCACGCATCGTCGATGCCGCGATCGCGGAGCGTCGCCAGCACGGACTGCTGCCGCTCGCCGTCGCGGTGCTCGATGCCGGCGGCAACCTCGTCGCCTTCAAGCGCGAGGACGGCTGCGGCCTGCTGCGCTACGACATCGCCTTCGGCAAGGCCTGGGCGGCACTCGGCATGGGCATGTCGACGCGGCTCATCCGTGACCGGCTGAAGGAGCGGCCCGCGTTCCAGGGGGCGCTCGCGACCGCGTCGGACGGACGCTTCATCCCGGTGCCCGGCGGCGTGCTCGTGCTGGACGCCGCGGGACAAGCCGTCGGCGCGGTCGGCATCAGCGGCGACGCCTCGGACAAGGATGAGTACTGCGCGGTCACGGCCATCCGTGCCGCGGGATTCGGCAGTGAGCCGGCTGCGCCCGCCGCGAACTGGCGTGACGCTGGCCTTTAGGAGAAAAAATGGACCGAAGACTTTTCCTCAGCGCAGGCCTTTTAGCCCTGCTTCTTCCTCAGCTTTCCTGGGCGCAATCCTTCCCCTCAAAGCCGCTCCGCCTCGTCGTCCCGTTCCCGCCGGGCGGTCCGACCGACCTCTATGCGCGGCTCTATGCCCAGCGCCTGGGCGCGGTGCTCGGGCAGTCGGTGGTGATCGACAACAAGGTGGGCGCAAGCGGCGCCATCGGCTCGATGGATGTCATGCGCTCACCGGCCGACGGCTACACACTGCTGTTCGGCACTGCGTCCACCCATTCGCTCTATAACCTGATCAATCCCACTCCGCAATACGACGCGGTGAAGGACTTCGCGCATGTGGCGATCGTCGGCGGCGCCGCGGTGGTGTTCGTCGCGCAAGCTTCGATGCCGCCGACGCTGAAGGGCGTGCTCGACCAGGCGCGCGCCAATCCCGGCAAGCTGCGCTATGGCTCCCCTGGCGGCGGCACGCTGATGCACATCGCCGCGGAGCGCCTGAAGCGCGAAGGCGGCGGGCTCGACATCCAGCACATCCCGTTCAAGGGCTCGGGCCAGGCCAAGACCGCGCTGCTGGGCAGCCAGATCGAGATGGTCACCGACACGCTGGGCGCCTCGCTGCAGGACCACAAAGCCGGCAAAACGCGCATCCTCGCCATCGCCGCGGCGCGGCGATCACCGCAGTTGCCGGACGTGCCTACCGTGGATGAGGCGCTCGGCACCAAGGGCTTCGAGGCGATGCTGTGGAACGTCGTCGCCGCGCCCGCCGGAACACCCGCAGCAGTGCTGGAAACGCTTTCTTCGGCGACGGCGAAAGTGATGGCCGATCCGGGATTGCGCGAAAGCCTCGCCGGCCTCGCGATCGAGCCGCAGACCGGCTCCAACCCGACCGCCGCGACGGCCTACATCCGGAGCGAGATGGCGCGCTGGAAGCCGATCATTGACGCTGCTGGGATACGGGCGGAGTAGATGACCGAGGCGCCGGCCTTTCCGGCGGCCTTACGGGAACGGCTCGCCCGAGAGAGGCGGCTCGCCTGGAGTGCCGATGTCACGGAGAACCATTTCGCCGGTCTGGCCTGGATGTGCGGCGAAGCGGGCAGCCGCCAGCTTCCGGAGCTGATCACCAAAATCCTGGGACAGCCGCCGTCGCGTGACGATCCGCTCGGACGGGGACGCATCGCCCTCGAGCGGCTGGGCTGGATCGCGCAATTCGGCATCGCGACGCTGGATGAGCCCGCCTTTTCGGAGTCCCTGCGCAACGTCCTGCGCCTCGGCAAATACACGCGCTGGGCGGAAACACTTTCGGCACCCCAGATCGTGGATTGCATGGAGTTGATGGAGGACTGCCGGATGTCACTGGATGCGCTGCTCGCGGCCCTCGACCGGCATCCAGTGTTCGACCCCTGGCTCGACGACAACTACCTGCGTAATCGCACTGCGCTGGACGGCCTCGTGCGATTTCTGGTGCGTGGAGATAGATACGGCTACGAACAGGCACGGCTGCATATCACCGGCGGCATCCGCGATCGCTACGGCGTGCTCGCTCAGGCGCTACCTGCGGGCAGGCTGCGCGCGGCCAAGGCCGCTTTTCCGGAGGTGGAATGGAGCCGCTTCGGCCAGGCCTGCGGCAAAGTCTATTTCGCAGGCGAAGGCAAAGATGGAAAGTGGATGGCGGTCACCGTGGACGCTTCCGATGCAGTAACGCCCGAGGTGAACTGACGCGCGCTCTTGACAGCAAGAAACCCTCAATTCTTGCTGGCCTTCATCAGCACGAAGTCGTACTTCGCCATTGCGACGCCGTCCTTGCCTTTCTTGAAGTCGACGATCAACTCGGGCTTGACGCCAAACACCGCGTCCGAGTCCAGGTACTTGCCGCCCTTGACGAACAGGTGCGTGATGAGCGGCCGGTAGCCCTTCGCGGTGATCCAGAAATGCAGGTGCGGCGGCCGCATCGGGTGGCGCTCGGTCGCCACCAGCATGCGTCCCACCGGCCCGTCGTTCGGCACCGGGTAGAACTCCGGCTTCACGCACTGGAAGTGGAAGCGGCCACTGGCGTCGCTGCGGAACACGCCGCGCAGGTTCATCGCGTCGCCCTTCTGCGAGTCGTACAGGCCGTCCGCGCCGCCTTGCCAGATATCGAGCTTCGCGCCCGCCACCGCCTTGCCGGCCGTATCGCGCACCGTGCCCGATACCAGGCAAGGCTCGCCGTCCGAGGCGTTCTTCGAGATGTTCGCGCCGAGCGGGAATTCGGGCGCCTTTACGCGGTGGAACGGCCCGAGCACGGTGGACTCCGTCGCCCCGGCGCCCGTCTTGTAGTTGAGCGCATCCACCAGCATCGAGACGCCGAGCGTGTCCGACATGAGGATGAACTCCTGCCGCTTGCCGGTGGACCAGTGGCCCGTTTCGGTGAGGAACTCGATGCCCTGCATCCATTCTTCCGGCGTGGGCTTCACCTCGCGCACGAAGGCGTGCAGGTGCTTGATGTACGAAGTCATCACCTGCTTCAGGCGCTTGCTCCTCGTCTTGCGGATGCGGTACAGGACTTCGCTGGTGAGATTCTTCTCGCTGAACTTGCGGATCGCCATGGCAGTTCCTCCCTAGCGGAATGCTAACATCGGCGAAACGGAGGGAAGCATCCCATGTCGAGATTTTCAGCGCTGTTTATTGCTCTGCTGTTCGCCTTGCCTGCCGCGGCGCAGGACAAGACCATCAAGTTCCTGGTCGGCTTCGCCCCTGGTGCCGGCCTGGACACCATGACGCGGCTCGTCGCGGACAGGATGCGCATCAGCCTCGGCCAGCCCGTGGTGGTGGAAAACCGCCCCGGCGCGGCGGGCCAGATCGCGATGACCGCGCTGAAGAACGCGGCGCCCGACGGCCTGACGCTGGTGATGACCCCGCTGGTGACGGTGGTCACGGCGCCGCACGTGTACGCCAAGCTGCCTTACGACGCCTTCGCCGATTTCACGCCGGTGGCGCACACGGCCGACTTCCTGTTCGCGTTCGCCGCCGGACCCTCGGTGCCGGCAGCCAACCTCGCCGAATACGTCGCCTTGGTGAAAAAGGACCAGAAGCACGGCAACTACGCGTCGGCGGCGACCGGCAGCCTGCCGCACTTCTTCTCGATTCTCTTCGCCGACACCGCAGGCATCAAGATGAACCACATCGGCTACAAGGGCACCGCCGCCGCCCTCACCGACCTGCTCGGCGGCCAGATTTCGGCGTTCATGGGCACGGTCTCCGACGTGGCGACGCAGCACAAGGCCGGCAAACTGCGCGTGTTCGCGACTTCGGGCGCGAGGCGCGCGCGCGAGCTGCCGGAAGTCCCGACCTTCCGCGAACTGGGTTATGCCATCGAGGGCGCCGGCTGGTATGCCGCCTACGCGCCGGCGGGGACGCCGAAGACAACGGTGTACCGGCTCTCCAACGCCATCATCGAGGCGATCAGGTCGCCGCAGGTGCGCGACAAGCTCGAGGCGCTCGGCATGGAGCCGACCGGACTCGGCCCCGTCGACCTCGCCGACATCCACAAGGCCGACTACAGCAAGTGGGGCCCGGTGATCAAGGCTTCCGGCTTCAAGCCGGAAAATTGAACGGCCGCGCATTGAACATACTTTTCTCCTCGACGAAGGAGAAACCGGAATTCTGGTTTCCCCTGCTGCGGAAGCTGCTGCCCGGCGACCGCTTCTTCGCTTTTCCGGACATCAACGGCGGCGACATCGACGTCGCGCTGGTCGCCACGCACCAGCCCGGGACCTTCGCCAACCTGCGCAAGCTAAAGCTCATCCAGTCGCTGTGGATGGGCGTCGAGAACATCGTCGGCGACGCCGACCTGCCGAAAGGCGTGCCGGTGGCGCGCCTGATCGACCCCGGCATGGTCGCGGCGATGGGCGAGACGGTAATTGCCTACGTTCTGGATTGGCATCGCCATTTTTATTGTTATAGATCCTTTCAAAATGAAAAAACATGGAAACGCCGGCGCCAGTACCTCGCCTCCGACCGCACGGTGGGCATTCTCGGCCTGGGTGAGCTGGGCAGCACCATTGCGGTAAAGCTGCGCGCGATGGACTTCAACGTCGCCGGCTGGAGTCGCCGGCCGAAATCACTGGACGGCGTTTACTGTTCGACGGATCTGGAGGGTGTGGCTGCTCGCAGCGATGTTCTCGTCTGTCTTTTGCCTTTGACGGAAAAAACCCGCGGCACAATAAATGCGAAAGTCCTTTCCCTTGTCAGGAAGGACGGCTGCCTCATCAACGTCGCGCGCGGCGGCCATGTCGTGGTTCCCGACCTGCTCGCGGCGCTCGACTCGAAGCACCTGGCGCACGCCTACCTCGACGTGTTCGAGCCCGAACCCCTGCCCGCCGACAGCCCGCTGTGGGCGCATCCCGGCATCACGCTCACGCCGCACATCGCCGCGCTAAGCGAACCGCGCACTTCGGTGGGCAAGATCGTGGAGAACATCGAGCGAGTGAGGCGCGGTGAAGCGCCGCTCAATACCGTGGATTTCGCCGCCGGCTACTGAGCTTCGAGGGCGGTATCAGGTGCGCGCGTTGGCCTCGGTGAGAATCGAAGCGGACGCGTCGGCAAGGACCTGGCAGCCGAGCACGATGTCCTCGTCGCGGCTGTTCTCGGCGAAGTCGTGGCTGATGCCGCCGATGGACGGAATGAAGAGCATGGC
>JANNXB010000232.1:0-1676 GCA_031409355.1 Betaproteobacteria bacterium
CCTGGAGCCGCCGTTGACCTCTCTGGTGTGGGGCGCGATCGTCGGCGCCGTCCTGCTGTCGGCCGCCGCGCCCTTCGTCTGGGTCCCGCCTCAGGCTGCCTCCCACGGCGTGCTGATCCTGGCGATCGGCGTCCTCGCCTCCGTCGGGCACTTCCTGCTGATCAAGGCCTACGAGCACGCCAGCGCCACCCTGCTCGTGCCCTTTACCTATTCCGCACTGGTCTGGGCCGTGCTTCTCGGCTGGCTCGTGTTCGGCGACTTCCCCGACGGCTGGTCGCTCGTCGGCATGGGCATCATCGTTCTCTCGGGCCTGTACCTCGCGAACCGGCAGCGGCTCACGATGCATCGCCGCTGATCTAGAATCCGGGCATGCCCAAAGCAACCTGGAACGGCGCGCTGCTCGCGCAGAGCGATGACGCCAAAGTGCAACTCGTCGAAGGCAACGTCTACTTCCCGCCGGAAGCGGTGAACAGGGCGTTCTTCATGGATTCGCAGACCCACACCGTCTGCCCGTGGAAGGGCACGGCGAGCTACTACGATCTGATCGTGGACGGGAAAACCAACAAGGACGCGGCCTGGTACTACCCCGAGACCAAGGATGCCGCGAAGCACGTCAAGGGCTACGTCGCCTTCTGGAAAGGCGTCGAAGTTGACAAGTAGAAGTCGAATCGGGCTCTGACCCCGATTTATTGGCGCTCGAAAATCGCGGCGATGCCCTGCCCGCCTCCGATGCACATGGTGACGAGCGCGTAGCGCTTCTGAGTGCGGTGCAGTTCGTAGATGGCTTTCACCGTGAGGATCGCGCCGGTGGCGCCGATCGGGTGGCCGAGGGCCACGGCGCCGCCGTTCGGATTCACTTTCGCCGGATCGAGGCCGAGGTCCTTGGTCACCGCCATGGCCTGCGCGGCGAAGGCTTCGTTGGACTCGATCACATCCATGTCGGAGGGCTTGAGGCCAGATTTTTCGAACAGCCGCCGCACCGCCGGGATCGGCCCCAGGCCCATCACGTTCGGCTCGACGCCGGCGTGGGCGTAGGCGACTAGCCGCGCCAAGGGTTTGAGATTGTTATTTTTAGAATATTCAGAACTGCACATGACGATCGCGGCACCTGCGTCGTTGATGCCAGAGGCATTGCCAGCGGTCACCGTGCCGTCCTTCTTGAACACGGCCTTCAGCTTCTGGAAATCCTCGATCTTCGCGTCCTTTCGCACATGCTCGTCGGTGGCGAACTGCTCGACACCTTTGCGGGTCTTGAGTTCGATCGGGATGATCTGGTCCTTGAACAAGCCCTTGTCTAGAGCGTTCGCCGCGCGCTTGTGGGATTCCAGCGCGAAGGCGTCCTGTTCTTCACGCGTGAAGCCGAATTTGGCGGCGATGTTCTCGGCGGTGATGCCCATGTGGCCGTTGCCGAAGGGATCGTGCAGCGCACCGGTCATGGCATCCACCACCGCGCCGTCGCCCATGCGCTGGCCCCAGCGGCCGGCGGGCAGGAAGTAGGCCGCGCGGCTCATGCTCTCCGCGCCGCCGCCGACTACGACGTCGGTATCGCCGAGCAGGATGTGCTGCGCCGCAGAGACGATGGCCTGCAGGCCGGAGCCGCACAGGCGGTTCACCGTCAGGCAGGGCGTGCCCACCGGCAATCCGGCTTCGATCGCCGCGACGCGCGAGATGTACAT
>JANNXB010000233.1:0-6166 GCA_031409355.1 Betaproteobacteria bacterium
GCATCGCGCGGTGCGCGGCCTCGATCACGTGGTCGGGGGTGTTGAAGTCCGGCTCGCCCTGCGCCAGCTCGATGATGTCCACGCCGGCGGCGCGCAGCTCTCGCGCGCGCTGCGCCGCGGTCGCCGAAGCCGACATGCGCGCCCTCGCGGCGCGCTTCGAGAGCATCTCTGCCTTCTACTTCTTCGCGTGCTGCTGCTCGTAGGCCGCGACTTCCTTCTTCAGCTTGGTGAATTCCTCGCAGCCGAAGGTGCACAGCTTGTCCAGCCGTGCGAGGTGCTCCTTCGCCTTGGGTACGTT
This sequence comes from Betaproteobacteria bacterium, assembly GCA_031409355.1. Lineage (GTDB taxonomy): Bacteria > Pseudomonadota > Gammaproteobacteria > Burkholderiales > SG8-39 > RBG-16-66-20. The sequence goes on from JANNXB010000233.1 coordinate 299, forward strand.
GCCCGACATGAGGTAGGCCTCGCCGAGGTACTCGTGCGCGGCGCGGTGCTTCGGATCGATGCGCAGCGCCTCGTTGTAGTGGCGGAACACCAGGTCCATCGCCGGGCTCGGGCCCTTGCGCATCGAATACGCGTAGAGGTTGTGGTAGTTGGCATCCTGCGGATTGCGCGCCACCGCCTCGCGCAGGATCCCCTGCGCCTTGCCCCAGTCCTGCTTCGAGATGGCGTCGCGCGCCTGCTCCAGCGCCGGATCCTTGGGCTTCTCCGGCTCAGGCTTGGGGGTGTCCATCGCCCATACCGTCGTGGCGGTGACAAGGGCTAATATTGCTGCATGGATTCGTGCGCCGTACATGGGAAGCTCCTGTGGGTTCTGCTTACCGTAACGTTAACATGCGCCGCGCCGGCCGCATTCCCCGAGCCGCCGAATTTACGCTCCGGTTACACGGAAGCCGTCGCCAATCTCGAAAATGTCACACCCGAGCGACGCGCCGAGGCGGTCCTGTGGCTCGCGGCCAACGGCCGCATGGCGGACCAGCCCCTATTGGTGAAGCGCCTGCGCGATGAAAACGAAATCGTGCGCGGCATCGCCGAACAGGGCCTGTGGCAACTCTGGAGCCGCTCCGGCGACGCCGCGATCGACAAGGCGATGGCCGCGGGCATCGAGCACATGCAGGAAGCACGCTTCAGGGAGGCAATCGCGGCGTTCAGCGACGTCATCCGCCGCAGGCCGGCGTTTGCCGAGGGCTGGAACAAGCGCGCCACAGCGCACTACCTCGCAGGCGATTTCAAGCGCTCGCTCGCCGACTGCAACGAAGTGATGAAGCGCAATCCCTTTCACTTCGGCGCGCTCTCGGGCTACGGCCAGATCTATTTCCAGCTTGGCGAACCCGAAAAGGCGCTGCTCTACTGGCGCCGCGCGCTGGAGGTAAACCCGAACATGCAGGGTGTCGAGGCCAATATCCAGGGCATCGAAAAACTACTCAAGGAAAAACAAGGCCGGACGATCTAGGCCTGGCTCTTCGCCGCGGTATCGCCATCCACCGGCTTGCCGGTGAGGTAGCCCTGCAGGTAGTCGCAGCCGCAGGCGACCAGCATGGCCCTCTGCGCCTCGGTCTCGACCCCCTTGGCCACCACTTTGAGTCCCAGCGCGTGGCCGAGGCCGACGATCGCCGGCACCACCGGGTGCCGCTCGCTGGGCTTGGGCACCACAGAGAGCAGCGAGCGCGCGATCTTGACCACGTCGACCGGCACGCGGCTAAGGTAGGCGACGCCCGACAGGCCGATGCCGAAATCATCCAGCGCGATGCGCACGCCCAGCGCCTTCAACTTGTTCAGCGACGCAAGCACGATGTCCGGCTGCTGCATCGCCACTGATTCGGCGATTTCCAGCTCCAGCTGGGCCGGCGGCAGACCGGTGTTCTTCAGCACGCGCGCCACGAGCTCCACCAGCTTTGGGTCGTTGAACTGGCGCGCGGAGAGATTGACGCTCACCGGAATGTTGCTGGCACCCGACCACCTGCAGGCTTCCGCCATTCCCCATTCGCCGAGCGACAGTATCAAGCCCGTGTCCTCGGCGACCTGGAGGAAATCCTCGGGCCCGATCACGCCGCGCGCCGGATGCTGCCAGCGCAGCAGCGCTTCGTGCGAAGCAACCTGCCCGCTCGCCGCCCCGACCACCGGCTGGTAGTACACGCGCATTTCGCCCTCGCGCACCGCGCGCCGCAGGTCGCTCTCGATCACCAGCCGGCTGGAGGCCGCCTGATTCATCTGCTCGGTGAAGAACTGGTAGTTCGCGCGCCCCGTGCCCTTGGCGTGGTACATCGCGGCATCGGCGTTGCGGATCAGGCTCTCGGCGTCGCGCCCGTCGTCCGGAAACACGCTGATGCCGATCGAGGTGGTGATGTGCAGCTCGCGATCCTCGGCGCTGAACGGCTGCGCCATGGTCTCGAGGATCTTGGCCGCGACGTTGGCCGCGTCCGAGGCGCGCTTGATCTCGGGCAGGATCACCACGAACTCGTCGCCGCCCATGCGGCACACGGTGTCCACCACGCGCAGCTGCTGCTTCAGGCGCTCGGCGACTTCCTTCAGCACCACGTCGCCCGCCGAATGGCCGAGCGTGTCGTTGATGTTCTTGAAGCGGTCCAGGTCGACGAACACGACGGCGGTCTGCTTGCGATTGCGCTGGCTCGCGGCGAGCGCCTGGGTGAGGCGGTCTTCCAGCAGCCGGCGGTTGGGCAGCCCGGTGAGCGGGTCGTGGTCGGCGAGGTGCTGCGCGCGCGTCTCGGCCTGGCGCCGGTCGGCGATCTCGGCTTGCAGGCGCTCGTTCGCCAGCTGCAGCTCGAGCGTGCGCTCGGCGACCGCGCGCTCGAGCGCAACATGCGAAGCCTCGAGCGAAGCCTCGGCCTCGCGCTCGACGGTCACGTCCTCGAAACTCCAGATCCATTCCTGCTCCTCGCCGCCCTGGTCGATGCGCCGCCCGCGCGTGCGGCAAAGGAATTTGCTGCCGTCGGCGCGCTTGAAGCGGCATTCGGCGTCGTGCGTCTCGCCGGGCCCGGTTTCGGCGTAGGCGAGGCGCACCGCCTCCTTCCATTCCGCCTCGTCGGCGAACAGCACCGAGGAGGGCTTGCCGATCAGCCCGCCGGGCGCCGCGCCGACCATTTCCTCGAGGAACCGGTTGCAGCGCTGGATCGCGCGGCTGCGCACGAAGGCGATGCCCACCGCGGCGTTGCCGAGGATCAGGTCCTGCTCGCGCACCATGCGCTGGACTTCGGCATCGGCCCTCTTCCTCTCGGTGATGTCTTCGTACAGCCAGACATAACCCTTGGAGATGTTGCCCGGCTCTAGCGCGCGGCCGGTGCGCCGGCACCAGAAGCCGGAGCCGTCCTTGCGCCGCAGCCATTGCTCGAAGGTCGGCATGTCGCCGGAGCCCAGACCCATGATGAAGCGGCCCGAGTTCTCGAATTCCTCCTCGGTGAAGTAATACTGGCGCGAGGGCATGTCGACCGCTTCGCCCGGGGCATAGCCGAACAGCTCCTCGAAGCGCCGGTTGCAGCGGATGATTTTGCGCTCGCGCAGGAAGGCGATGCCGATCATGACGTTGTTGGTGATCGCCTGCTGCTCGGCGAGCACGCGCTGCAGTTCCTCCTCGGCGCGCTTGTGCTCGGTGATGTCTTCCAGCAGCCACACCGAGCCGCGCGCCGGGTCGGAGGGATCCACGGCGCGGCCGGTGGCGCGCTCCCAGAACACGCTGCCGTCGCGCCGCCTGGCCTGCAGCACGTGGGTGTAGTTCTTGCCGCGCGCCATCGCCTCGTAGCCCTGCTCCACCTGCTTGAAGTCGCCTTCGGCGGCGTAGGTGACCGAAGCGGGCTTGCCGTTCAGCTCACCGGGCCCGGCGCCGTACATTTCCTCCATGCGCCGGTTGCAGCGCACGATGTGCCGGTCGCGCACGAAGCAGATGCCGATCGAGGCGGTGTCGAGGATCGCCTCCTGCTCGCGCAACAGCCGCGCCACTTCGTCGGCATGGCGCTTGCGCACCGTGATGTCCTCGAGGATCCAGACCGTGCCCTTCTGCGCGTCGCTGGAGCTGACTGCCTTCGCGATCAGGCGCGCGAGGAAGGTCGTGCCGTCCTTGCGCCGCACCTCCCATTCGACGTCGAGCTGCCGGCCCGAGCCCAGCACCGGCATCGCGATCGTCGCCATCGCCTCGTAGCTTTCGCGCGAGGGATAGACCACCTCGCCCGGCTGGCCGATCAGCTCGTTCGGCTCCCAGCCGAGCATCTCCGCGAACTTCGGGTTGCAGAGCGTGAACTTGCGGTCGCGCGTGAAGGCAATGCCGATCGAGGCATTGGCGAGGATCGCCTTGTACTCGAGCTGCGCGTCGCGCGGCCGGCCGGCGTACCCCGCGGGAGGCTGCTCGACTCCTTTCGCCGCGCCGTCGTCGAGAATGCTGCGCTCGTTCATTGCTTGCTTAGCGATTCGAACAAGGCGGCGAAGCGCTTCAGCCGGACGGCAAGGTGCTCGCGCTGCTCCGCGGAAAGGGTGCGGTCAAGATCGAGCACCAGCTTCACGTATTCGGCGCGCGTCGCCTGCGACGCCTCGATGTAGGCGGGCTCACGGCCGCCCTCCCAGTCCTGCGCCCAGGCGGCGAAGCGCCGCTTCGACTCGCGCGCGCGCAGCATGGCGACCAGCTCCGCCTGGCGGCGCTTGCGGTCGCGCTCGCGCAGGTCGGCGGAGAACGGCGCGCGCTCGCTGTAGAGCCGCACGCGCGCGGCCTGCGCTTCGCTAAGCGGGCCGAACCACTCCTCCAGCCTGTCGAGGTTGCGCTTCACCCGCCGCTTGTGGCGCTCTTCCAGGGTTCCATGCACGTGCTCCTTCGCGAAATCGCGGTTGCCCTCGACAAGCCTGCGTTCGAAGTGGCCGATCTGCTCCGGACTCAGCCGGTCGAGCAGCACTACCGCCTCGCCGGCAGCGACGCCCAGGGCCTCGCGTACCTGGGCCCGCACCGCATCGTAACTCCAATCGAGGTCCTCCCGCCGGATGCCGCGCGACACGCGCGCCGCCGCTTCCTCCGCGAGCTTCGCGTACTTCGGCAGGGCCGTGGGCCGGTGCCAGGCGAGGACCGCCGCCAGGCCGCGGTCGAGCTCGTCGCTCTGCTCGCCCTGGAAGTCGAAATAGTGGTTCGCCTGCCAGCGCAGGAAAACGTCGGCGTTGTTGTAGGCAAGGCGCGTCACGCTGCAACCGGATAGAAAGAGCAGTGCGGCCAGGGCAAGTATCCAGCGCAGCTTCACCAGAAGCTCTCCACCGTGATGTGGCCCGGCGTGCGGCGCCGGTTCTTGCGCAGGCCGCGGGCGATGAGTTCGGCGGCGGCGTCCTTCAGCATGGCCGGGTTGCCGCACAGCATGAACTGCGAGCGCTCGGGCGAAATCTGCGCGCCGGCCGCGGCTTCCAGGCGGCCGTCGCGAATCGCCGCCGGCATGCGGCCTTGCAGTGCATCAGGTGTTTTTTCTCTTGTGGTGAATGTAATGAACACAAACCGGCTTCCTTGCGCATCTGCAATCGGCTGAATCATGTCCTGATAGACCAGCTCATTCGCAAAGCGAGTGCAATGCGCAAGGATCACGCGGCGATAGCGCTGCCAGGGCTCCTCGGTGCGCAGGATCGAGAGGAACGGCGCGATGCCGGTGCCGGTTGCGAGCAGCCAGAGGTCGTCGGCCAGTGGTACTTCCCGAAGCACCAGGAAGCCCGAGGGATTGTCCGCCACGTAGAGCGCATCGCCCGCCTTGAGGCGAGCGAGGTGAGGCGACAAGGGGCCCTCGGGGACGACTACGCCGTAGAACTCCATGACCGGATCGGCGGGCGCGTTGACGAACGAGAATGGCCTCGCGATGCGCTCGCCCCCGACGTCGAGGGCGATGCGGACAAACTGGCCTGCCTCGAACTGTAGTTTTTGTGCCTTTACCTTCAAGGAAAAAAGCGTATCGGTCCACACGCGGTTTTCCAGGACTCGGCCTTCAACCCATTTGCTCATTGCAGGGCGTACGGCTCGGTGTAGACGTCCTGCACCTCTTCGCCGACCAGGGTGATGGAGCCGCGGCGGCGATTGTTGCCGGTGTCGGAGAATTCGAACACGAACACGCGCCGGATCCTCATCCGCCCTTCCGCATCGCGCGCGAGGCGCGTGCTCGCGCCGCTTACCGTCCCGTCCAGCAACTGCAGGCCGTTACGCTCGCAGGCGCCGCGCCCCGCGGCCAGCGCGCGCTCGCGCGCCCGCAGGCTGTCGATCCAGAACGCGAGCCCCGCGACGATGAGGATGATGGCGAGCGCCTCCCACATCTACTGCGCGCAGGGGCTCGGATACACGGCGTTGATC
>JANNXB010000234.1:0-1612 GCA_031409355.1 Betaproteobacteria bacterium
AAGCCGTGGATGCGCGCGGTGCGGCGTTCGACGAAATGGAACGCCGGATTCCAGATCAGCGAGCCGAAGGCGAACACCCAGATGCGCCGCGGGCGCGGCGCGCGCGCGAGGATCGCCCCGATCTGCGCGGCGCGCTCGGCATCGGACATGAAGCGCACGTTCGGCCCGAGCGAGCTGCGCACCGCAGCATGAAACGTGCCATCGAGGATGCTTTCGCGCGTCAGCTTCAAGCCAGCCATGGAACGCACATTCTGACATGTGGGCCCAAGCGTCGCGACGCAATGTTCGTCCACGCACATACGGCTGGCAGATTCGAGTCCATGCTGCAGTGATGAAAAGCATCGCACCCAGCCAGCCAGTGCAACCCCGGATCCCGTACTCGTTTGACGATCGCGTCACCGAGGACATCTTCGACATCGAGGACGAGCGCGCGGAAGTCGACATCATCCTTCACGGCTTGATCCACGACGAAAACTAGGGAGCGGGAGCTCCCTCAGAAGCGCGAGAAATCCGGCTTTCGTTTTTCGAAGAACGCGGTCATCGCTTCGCGCGCCTCGGGCGAGGAGAGGCGTTCGCTGAACACCTTGCCCTCTTCGTTCATCGCCTCGGTGACCCGCGGCCCGAAGCGGCTGCGCATCAGGGCCTTGGTGGCGCGCACCGCGGCGGGCGGCAGCGCGGCGACGGCAAGCGCGCCGGCGCGCGCGCGCTCGAAGAGTTCGCTCTCGGGGACGATCGAGGTGACGAAGCCGGCGGCATACGCCTTGTCGGCATCGAAGGGTTGGCCGAGCAGCAGCAGTTCGGCGGCGCGCTGGTAGCCCGCGATGTAGGGCAGCAGGAAGCTGGAACCGGCTTCGGGCACCAGGCCCAGCGGCACGAAGGGCATCTGGAAACGGGCACCCGGCGCGGCGTACACAAGGTCGCAATGCAGCAGCATCGTCGTGCCGATGCCGACCGCAGCGCCGTTCACCGCCGCGAGCAGCGGCTTGCCGAAGTTCGCGATGCCGCGCAGGAAGCGCGTGGTGGGGCTGGTTTCCGTGTGCGGCGGACGGTTGAGAAAATCCTTCAGGTCGTTGCCGGCGGTGAAGCAGTCGCGCGCGCCGTGGATCAGGACCACGCGGATCGCGGCATCGCCGTCGGCGGCGGCAAGCGCATCGGCCATCGCGCCGTACATTTCCTGCGTGAGCGCGTTCTTCTTCTCGGGCCGCGCGATCTCGATGCGCAGTACGCGATTCCTGGTTTCGGTCAGGACGTGACTCATGGTGTACTCGCCTCGATGCGGTTGCGGCCATCGCGCTTGGCCTTGTACATCGCCTGGTCGGCGCGATTCAGCAACTGTTCGATCGACTCACCCTTGCGGAAGCTCGCGACGCCGGCGGACAAGGTGACCGACAGATCCGGCGCGATCGAGCACCAGTCTTTCGCGGCGACGGCGGCGCGGATCCGCTCCATCGCCTCCAGCGCGAGCGCCGGGGCGGCGCCGACCAGGATCATCAGAAACTCCTCCCCGCCGTAGCGTCCGAATACATCCGTGGCCCGCATCGTTTCACGCACCGTCGCGGCAACCGCGCGCAGCACCTCGTCGCCCGCGGCGTGGCCGTGGGTGTCGTTGACC
>JANNXB010000235.1:0-2777 GCA_031409355.1 Betaproteobacteria bacterium
GCTCACCGAGCAAATCGAGATGCGCAAGAAGACGCGCAACGACATCGAGCAGGACACCATGATCCAGATCCGCAGCAAGAACCTGCAAACCGAGCGCCAGGCGCTCGACATCGACCGGGAACTCGAGACCGCGCGCCTCGACCAGGAACGCGAGGTGGAGACGCAGCGCTCGGCGCAGAAGGCCAATGTGGCGCAGGACCGGGCCAACAAGGAGCAGGAGACGGAGCGCGCGCAAATCGCGGCGCGCGAGGCCGTGGACCGGGCGCGCCTCGGTTCCGAGCGCGCGGTGGAGGAAGAGCGCATCGGCAAGGAGCGCGACCTGCAGACCAGGGAAATCGAACGCCGCAAGGCGATCGAGCTGGCCGAGCAGCAGCGCGCCATCGCGGTGGCGCAGCAATCGAAGGCGCAATCCGAGGCCCAGGCGGCGGCCGACCAGGCCCGCGCCAAGGCGACTACGGAGGAAGAGCGTGTGTTCACGGCGCGCGAAACCGAGGTGGCCGAGCGGCGCAAGAAGATCGAACTGATCGGCGCCGCGCAGGAAGCGGAGCGCGACGCGTTGCGGATCACCGTGGCGGCGGGCGCGGAGAAGGCGGCGGCGAACGACCGGGGCGCCGCAGTGCGGATGGAAGCGGAGGCAAACGCCGACGCCGAGAAGATCCGGGCGCTGGCGTCGCGGATCCGGCACGAAGTCGAGGCGGAGGGCGCGAGCCTGATGAACAAGGCGCAGAACCTGCTGACGCCCGAGTCGCGCCAGTCGGCGATGCGCCTGCGCCTGATCGACAAGATGGAAGGCATCATCCGCGAGTCGGTGAAGCCGATGGAGCGCATCGAGGGCATCAAGATCCTGCAGGTCGACGGCCTGGGCGGTGGCGGCGGCGGTATGCGCGGCGACAACGGCAACGGCAATGGTGGTTTCGCCGACGGCGTGGTGAATTCGGCGCTGCGCTACCGCGCGCAGGCGCCGCTGGTGGATCAGTTGTTGCGTGAAATCGGCGTCGAAGGCGGCGATCTGGGTCACGCCGCGCGCGGCCTGCTCGCGGCGGGCGGCGTCGCTGCGGTCGCCGACAAGTCGAGCGGCGCAAAGTGATCTGGTGATGCAGTGATCAAGGTCTATACCTCCAGTGTCATCGAGGCCCCGGCGGACGCGGTCTGGGCGCAGGTGCGCGACTTCAACGGCCTGCCGAAGTGGACGCCTTTCGTCGCCGAGTCGCGCATCGAGGGCGGCCTGGCAGCCGACAGGATCGGCTGCGTGCGCAACTTCCGCTTGAAGGACGGCGGCGTGATCCGCGAGCGGCTGCTGACGCTGTCGGACTACGACTACCAATGCAGCTACTCGATCCTGGAGAGCCCCATGGGCGTGGAGAACTACGTCGCCACCCTGAAGCTCACGCCGGTGACCGACGGCAACCGCACCTTCGCCGAGTGGTGGGCCGAGTTCGACTGCGCGCCTGAGCGCGAACGCGAGTTGGCGCAGCAGATCGGCCAGGGGGTTTTTCAGACTGCCCTTGATTCACTGAAAAATCTTCTCAGAAAGTGATCCGGGTTACCCGCTCGGCGGTGATCGATGCGTCCATCGCGCGCGTCTGGCAGGTGCTGCGCGATTTCAACAGCCACTCGGCGTGGCACCCGGCGGTCGGTGAGTCGCAGATCGAGAACGGCGAGCCCGCCGACCAGGTCGGCTGCGTGAGGAATTTCTTCCTCAAGGACGGCAACCACATCCGCGAGCAGCTGCTGGCGCTCTCGGACCGCGACCACGTCTCCAGCTACTGCATCCTCGATGCCACGCTGCCGATGAAGCGCTACGTCGCGACCGTGCGCTTGAAGCGCGTCACCGACGGCGATCGAACCTTCTGGCACTGGCAATCCACCTTCGAGGTGCCGCGCGGGCGGGAGAAGGAATTCGAGGAACTCGTCGGCAAGGGCGTTTACGAGGGCGGGTTTGAGGGTTTAAGGGCCTTTTTGCGACGAGGTGCTGTTGCAGTTCCTTCTTCCTCGAAAAATCTCGCTTCTCAAACTGCACAGGCGGTGGTCGCTACTGCCTTTGGCGGGCCGGACGTCCTGCGCTATGAATCCGTATCGGTAAGCGCGCCCGGACCCAACGAGGTGCGCATCCGCCAGACCGCGGTAGGTGTCAACTACATCGACGTCTATGTACGCAAGGGTCTCTACCGCATGATCGAGCCGCCTGCGGCGATTGGTATGGAAGCGGCCGGAGTGGTGCTTGATGTTGGCGATGGCGTGGCGCACCTCCTGCCGGGCGACCGCGTCGCCTATGCCTGTCTGCCACCGGGCGCCTACGCCACGATCCGCACGATGTCCGCGGACCAGGTCGTGGTGTTGCCCGACGAGGTGAGCGACGAGACCGCCGCGGCGGTATTGCTCAAGGGAATGAGCGCTGAATATCTGCTGCATCGCACGCACCGCGTGCGCCCGGGTCAAAACGTCCTGGTACACGCAGCGGCGGGCGGGGTCGGCCTGCTGCTCTGCCAGTGGGCGAAGGCGCTGGGAGCAAAGGTCATGGGAACGGTCTCGAGCGAGGAAAAGGCCAGGCTTGCGAGGGAAAACGGTTGCGAATTGCCGATTGTTTCCTCGAATTACAAATTCTCTGAAGCAGTAAGGAGGCATACGTCGGGTAGAGGCGCGGATGTGATCTACGACGGCCTGGGGCGCGAGGCCGCTGCCGAGAATCTCGATGCGCTGGCCGTTACCGGTCACTGGGTCAGCTACGGGCAGGCGAGCGGCGCGCACGAGACGCTGCCCGACCTGGGTTCGAAATC
>JANNXB010000236.1:0-22131 GCA_031409355.1 Betaproteobacteria bacterium
AGCTGTTATCCGAATGCGGGCTTGCCCAATCCACTGTCTGCGACGGGCTATGACGAAAGGCCCGAGACCACGAGTGCACTCTTGGCCGAGTTCGCAGAGAGCGGTTTCGTGAACATCGTGGGTGGCTGCTGCGGCACCACACCCGATCACATCCGCGCCATCGGCGAGCGCACGCGCGATATCGAACCGCGAAAGCTTCACGAAGCGCCCGCGGATCGCGCATTTTTCAGCGGCCTCGAGACTCTCACCATCACCAAGGATTCGAACTTCTTGATGATCGGCGAGCGCACCAACGTGACAGGCTCCAAGCGCTTCGCGAACCTGATCAAGGATGACAACTATCAAGCGGCGCTCTCGGTGGCGCTCGATCAAGTGCGCGGCGGCGCGAACATCCTCGACGTCAACATGGACGAGGGCATGCTCGATTCGGAAGCGGCGATGACGCGCTTCTTGAATCTGATCGCGACCGAGCCGGAGATTGCGCGCATTCCGATCATGATCGACTCCTCGAAGTGGAGCGTGATCGAGGCGGGACTAAAGTGCCTGCAGGGCAAGGGCGTCGTCAACTCCATCAGCATGAAGGAGGGCGAAGAGGAGTTCCTGCGCCAGGCGGGCCTGGTGCGCAAATACGGCGCCGCGGTCGTGGTGATGGCTTTCGACGAGCAGGGCCAGGCCGACACGCTGGAGAGGCGCATCACGGTCTGCCGCCGTGCCTATGCGCTGCTGACGCAGAAGGCCGGGCTGGCGCCGGCGGACATCATCTTCGATCCGAACATCTTCGCCGTCGCCACCGGGCTGGAGGAACACGCGCGCTACGGCCTGGACTACCTGGAGGCGGTGCGCTGGATCCGCGCCAACCTGCCCGCGGCCAAGGTGTCCGGCGGCGTGTCGAACCTGTCGTTCTCGTTCCGCGGCAACGATGCGGTGCGCGAAGCGATGCACACCGCGTTCCTCTATCACGCGGTCCAGGCCGGGATGACGATGGGGATCGTCAACGCCGGGCAGCTTGGCGTCTACGAAAAGATTGATCCGGAGTTGCGTGAGCGGGTCGAGGACGTGATCCTCGCCCGGCGCGCGGACGCCACCGAGCGCCTGATCGAGTACGCGGCGGGCGTGAAGGGCGGCCTGCGTGCCTCGAAGGAGGACGACGCCTGGCGGCGCGGCACTCCGGAAGAACGCCTGTCACACGCCCTAGTGAATGGCATTGCCAGCCACGTGGTCGCCGACACCGAGGAGGCAAGGCTAAAGTTCGCGCGCCCGATCGAGGTCATCGAGGGACCGCTGATGGACGGCATGAACATCGTCGGCGACCTGTTCGGCGCCGGCAAGATGTTCCTGCCGCAGGTGGTCAAATCCGCGCGCGTGATGAAACAGGCGGTGGCGCACCTGATTCCCTACATCGAGGCGGAGAAGCTGCGCACCGGGGAAGCCGGCAAGGCCAAGGGCAAGCTGGTGATCGCCACGGTGAAAGGCGACGTGCACGATATCGGCAAGAACATCGTCGCGGTGGTGCTCCAGTGCAACAACTACGACGTCGTGAACCTGGGCGTGATGGTGCCTGCGAAAACCATCCTCGAGACAGCGAGGCGGGAGAATGCCGACGCCATCGGCCTGTCGGGCCTGATCACGCCTTCGCTGGAGGAGATGACGCATGTCGCGCGCGAGATGGAGCGCGAGGGATTCACGGTGCCGCTGCTGATCGGCGGCGCAACCACGTCGCGCGCGCATACCGCGGTCAAGATCGCCCCAAACTATCCCGGCCCGGTGGTTTACGTTCCTGACGCGTCGCGTTCGGTCGGCGTCATGCAGAACCTGCTGTCCGCCAGCCAACGCGATGCATACGTCGCCGGCTTGCGCGCCGACTACGAAAACATCCGTGTCCAGCACCGCGACAAGAAGGGTCCCGGCCCGCTGGTACCGATCGCGAAAACGCGGCTCTTGGGGCACGCGACCGACTGGTCTGCGTACCAGCCGCCCGCGCCGCGTGACGCCGGCGTCACGCTGCTGCGTGACTATCCGCTCGAGAAACTGGTCCCGTACATCGACTGGACGCCCTTTTTCCAGGCCTGGGAGCTTTCCGGGCCCTATCCGAAGATCCTGCAGGATCCCGTCGTGGGAGACGCGGCGCGCAAGCTCCACGCCGAAGCGCTCGAGACGCTGGACAGGATCGTGCGCGAAAAATGGGTCACCGCGAACGGCGTGTTCGGCCTGTTCAGGGCGGCGCGGGTCAACGGCGACGACGTAGAGATTTACGCCGACGGCGCGCCCGGCACCGTCGCCATGACCTGGCATAACCTGCGGCAGCAGAACCAGAAGCCGACCGGCCGGGCAAACCAGTGCCTGGCCGATTTCATCGCGCCGAAGGAATCCGGCGTCTCTGACTGGATCGGCGCGTTCGCCGTGGCCGTGGGCGGACTCGAGGCGAAGCTGGCGCAGTTCGAGGCCCAGCACGACGACTACAACTCGATCATGCTCAAGGTGCTGGCCGATCGCCTCGCCGAAGCCTTTGCCGAGCACCTGCACGAGCGCGTGCGGCGCGAATTCTGGGGCTACGCCTCCGACGAGCAGCTGACCCGTGAGCAGATGATCGCCGAGGCCTACCGCGGCATCCGGCCGGCGCCGGGCTATCCGGCTTGCCCCGACCATACCGAAAAGCAGGCCCTGTTCGCGCTGCTCGATGCGCAGAAGAGCGCGAACATCACCCTGACCGAGTCCTTCGCGATGCTGCCGGCATCCGCGGTCTCCGGTTTTTACCTGTCGCATCCGGATTCGAGCTATTTCGCCGTCGGCAAGATCGGACGCGACCAGGTCGAGGACTATGCGCGGCGCAAGGCAATCACGGTTGCGGAAGCAGAAAAATGGCTGGCGCCGTATTTGGGATACGAACCGGCCGATATAATGACGGCCACACCAACCTAGAAGGACAGCAATGGGAAAAGGCGACAAGCGGACGCGGCGCGGCAAGATCTACAAGGGCAGCTACGGCAAGTCGCGCCCTCAGCGCATCAAGAAGAAGAAGAAGAAATAGCAGTAACGGGAGATCCGTCTCCCGTACCCTAGGTTTCCTCCCGCCTGCCGACCGGCAGGCCGAGCGCCTTCAGCTTGCGGTACAGGTGCGTGCGCTCCAGCCCCGAATACTCGGCGACCTTCGACATGCTGCCGTTCTCGCGCACCAGCAGGTTCTCGAAGTACAGCCGCTCGAAGGCTTCGCGCGCTTCACGGTAAGGACGATCGAGCGCAATCTCGGGCGGCGGCGAACTGCCTGCGTGCGCCGCCAGCACGCGCTCGACGTCCTCCAGTCCGATGTCCTCCTCGAGCGCGCCCAGGGCGAGATTCTTGACCACGCTGTCCAGCTCGGCGAGATTTCCGGGCCAGCAGTGATGCCGCAGCGCGTTCAGCGCCGCAACCGAAAAGCGCCGCGGCGGGCAGGCGCGCGCCTCCACCAGCTGCACCAGGATCAGGGCGGCCAGGTCCGGCACGTCTTCCGCAAAATCGCGCAGCGCCGGCAGCTTCAGGACCAGCTCGGAGAGCCGCGCGAGCAATCCGGCATCGAACTCATGCTTTTCCAGGAGAGCGCGCGTGTCGACCGGGGAGAACGAGACGACGCGCGCCTTGTGCTTGTCCGCGCGGGCGAGCAGGAACTCGAGGCTCTTGTGTTCTGCACGGCCGATCAACGACAGGTCGCCCACGAACAGGATTCCGCCCGCGGCGCGCGCGAGCATGTCCGACGATGCTTCAGCCATCATCGCGTTGCCTTCGACGAAGGGCGCGCCGGCCGCGGCGAGCAGCCTGGCGAACAATTCCGGGCGCATGCCCCGTTCGCCGCGCAGCATCAGGGGCGCCGCCGCCTGCGCGAGCTGCGCGAGTCGTTTGCGCATCTCGACGAGCGCGGGTGAACGTCCCAGCGCGGCGAGGGAGAGCTCGCGCGGCGCCACCGCCTCGTGATTGCGCAAGGCGCGCTTGACCGTGGCCAGTAGCCGCTGCAGCGCGATCGGCTTCTCCAGGTAGTCGAGCGCGCCGATGCGCGTCGCCTCCACCGCGGTCTCGATGGTGCCGTGCCCGGACATCATCACCACCGGCATGCCCAGCTGGCCGCTGGCCGCCCATTCCTTGAGCAGGGAAATGCCGTCGGTATCCGGCATCCAGATATCGAGCAGCACCAGGTCCGGCCGGTGGCTTTCGCGCAGGCGCCTCGCTTCGCCGGCGCTCTCGGCGAGCAGCACCTGGTGGCCCTCGTCGGCGAGGATTTCCGAAAGCAGCTCCCGGATCCCGACCTCGTCATCCACAACCAGTATCTGTGCCATTGCGTCTAGGCTGCCTTCGCAGTATCGCCCGGCGAGATTATCGCGGACCCTGCCACGGGCAGAAGTATGGTGACCGAAACTCCCTTCGCAGGCCGATTTTCTATGCTCAGCTCGCCGCGGTGCTCGTCGACGATTTTTTTCACGATCGCAAGTCCCAGCCCGGTGCCGCGCGGCTTGGTGGTGACGTAAGGCTCGAAAATGCGCGCCATCATTTCCTCCGGGAATCCGCCGCCGTTGTCGGACACCGACAGCTTCACCTTGTCCGCCATCATGCCTGTACTTACCTCGATCATCGGGACATCGGCGGAATTTTTCCGGTTCTCCAACGCATCCTGCGCGTTCTGCACCAGATTGTGGAGTACCTGCCGGATCTGCGCGGTGTCCGCGCGCACCTGCGGCACGGATGCGAGCTTTTTGACGATCGGCGCGTTCGAGGTTTCGTAGAGCGCCAGCACTTCCAGCACCAGCGCGTTCAGATCGAGCCCCGCGAGCACGGGGGCGGGCAAGCGGGAGTAGTCGCGAAAATCGTCCACCATGCTCTTCAACGCCGATACCTGGTTGACGATGGTGCGCGTACCCCGCGCGAGCACCTCGGCATCCTCCGCCGAGAGCTTGCCCGAAAGCTTCATTTCCATGCGCTCGGCGGATAGCTGGATCGGCGTCAGTGGATTCTTGATTTCATGCGCCAGGCGCCGCGCCACTTCGGCCCAGGCGGTGGCGCGCTGCGCCTGGATAAGCTGGGTGATGTCGTCGAACACCAGGACGAAGCCACCCGCCGGATCCTGCGACAGCGCCGTGCCATGCACCAGAATCGCCTTGCCAGTGCCTTTCAGCTCCAGCTCGAGCTTCCAGGCCAGCGTGCCATGCGAGCGAAACTGCTCGCGCATGCTCGCCGCAAACGGTTCGAGTTCTCCCCCCAGAATGGCGTGCGCACCGTGGTTGGAGATCGACAGGCCGAGGTCTCGGTCGAACACCAGCACGCCAGCCGACAGGTTGGCGAGGATGTTCTCCAGTCGGGCCTTGGCGCTCTCCAGCGCGGCCCGGTTCGCCTCCACCACGCGCCGCGCGTCGTCCAGCTGTCGCGTCATGGAATTGAACGATTCGATCAGTACGCCCAGTTCGTCCCGGCTGGTCACCGGTGCCTGCCGGCTGAAATCGCCGCGTGCCACCGCCTGGGTGGCCTGGGCGAGGTTCGCGAGCGGCTCGGAGAGCCGGTTGGCAAGTACGACCGACAGCGCGATTGCCACCAGCAGCGCCATGGACAGCGCAAGTGTGAGCGTGACGATATAAATGCGCTTCAGGCCCTGGCGCGAGAGCGCGAGTTCGCGGTAGTCGCGATACGCGGCCTCGACCGCTTCGGCGCTGCGCGCGAATTGCGCCGGAACCGTTTGCCGCAGCTGCAGAAAGCGCGTCTCGTCGGCCAGGGCAAGGCCCGCGACGGGCACCACCACCCGCAGCGCCAGCGGCTTACCGGCCACTGCGTCCACCGAGGTATAGGCGCGGCCGCTACGGGCCTGGCGCAGCGCCTGCTGCGTCGGCAATTCGTCGGGGACCAGGCGCGAGACGTTTTCGCTCGCTTCGGCGAGCACGCGGCCGGCCGCGTTGACGATTACCGCTTCCTGAACGCCGGCCTGGTCGCGCAGGCGGCTGAGCAGGAGAAGCTGCTGCGCGGCCGGGCGATCGGCCAGCTCGAGCGCAATGCTGCGCGCCTTGGTGAGTAATTCGGCCTGCATGCGGTCGATCGCCGACTGGCCGAGGTTGATGCCGCCTTCGAGCGCCGCGTCCACCTTGACGTCGAACCAGGATTCGATGCTCTTGGACAGAAACTGCACGGACACCGTGTACACGAGCGCGCCCGGGACCACCGCCATGAGCGCTAGCAGCAGCAGTATGCGCACCGTCAATCGCGAACCGAATGCGCGTTCGCGATACTTTCGCCAGAGGGTACGGATCTGCCAGGCCACCAGCGCGGCGAGCAGCGCGGCGAGCACCGCGTTCAATCCGAGCAGAAGCGGATAGTGGTTCGCGAAAACAGAGGTGTTGCCACTCGCGGTGGCCAGAAGGAAGAGCAGCACGCCAGCCAGCGCCGCGCCAAGCAGGATCAGCAGCCTCATTTAGACTCCGCCTCCCTGGGTTCGCGGCTCTCGACCGGGGCGGGCAGTGGCGCTGGCGGCCGGTAGCTGAAGCGCTTCCATGCCGACTCAAGGTTCAGGTCGCGGCTGGTGAGCGCGCTAAGCTGAAAGGGCTTCGGCAGCAGGGTCACGTCCAGCCGCATGCGTACCGCGGCTTCGTAAGCAGCATCGGCGAGCGCGGTTCCGCGCTCCACCACCTGCCAGTTGCGGACCCGGCGCAGGACGTTCA
Organism: Betaproteobacteria bacterium; assembly: GCA_031409355.1. Taxonomy (GTDB): domain Bacteria; phylum Pseudomonadota; class Gammaproteobacteria; order Burkholderiales; family SG8-39; genus RBG-16-66-20. The sequence goes on from JANNXB010000236.1 coordinate 6,666, forward strand.
GGGCTTCCTCCAGCGTAGGGTAGTTCCGTTGCAGCACGCCGGTCGAAAGGCGGTATTGCCGGGACAAGGCGTGATACGAGAGCCGCAGCTGCAGGCGCTTGACGGCCGCCTTTTCATCAAACCAGTACCAGCGGGGACGCGTGAGCTCGAACTCGACGGCAAAATAGAGCGGCACGCCATTGGTGACGGCTTCGGCCAGCCGCGGATTCAGGTCGAACGCGAAGTCCGCCGCCAGCACCACGCCGTCCTCGGTCGCGACAAGGCGCACGTCAGTTATTTCTATATCGTCGGCACGCGCAACGGGGGCGCCGGCAAGCGCGGCGCCCAGCGCGAATGCGGCCAACAGGGTCTTGAGGAGAGCGAAGCCTCGCATCGCGCGTCGCCTCTGGTTCGTCCTAAGCCGGCTTCTCTAGCAGCGCGAAAAAAAATCCGTCGTGATCGGGACCGGGCAGTAGCTGCGCGACGGCACCCTCTGGCAGGACCGCGCGGCGCACCCCCCGCGTGCGCGCGGCAAATGCGCCGACCACCGCGTCGTTCTCTTCAGTGAATACCGAACATGTGACATACAGCAATTTACCATCCGGGGCCAGCGTGCGCCAAAGCGAATCCAGGATGCGTGCCTGGCGCGCGGCAAAGGCGGCGATATCGGTTTCCCGGCGCAGCCATTTCATGTCCGGGTGGCGCCGCGCCACGCCGGATGCGGAACAGGGCACGTCGGCAAGTATCCGCTCGAAGGCCACACCGTCCCACCACGCATCCAGCGCCGTGCAGTCGGCCGCACGCACTTGCGCGTCGAGTCCGAGCCTTTCCTGGTCGCGCACGATTCCGGCGCAGCGAGCGGCATCCGCATCCAGCGCCAGGAGCTTGACGTTCGCCGACTCCAGGATGTGGGCGGATTTTCCGCCGGGCGCTGCACAGGCATCGAGCACCCGCTGTCCGGCCTGCAGTTGCAGCAATCCCGCCGCGCGTTGCGCCCCCGCGTCCTGCACCGACACCTCTCCCCGCGAGAAGCCCGGCAGGCGATCGACAGGGACGGGCTTGTCCAGCAGCAGGCCCTGGGGGCCGGCGTGCCTCGAGGAAATTCCCTCGGCGGCAAGGCGGGCGGCGTAGTCCAGCGGCGAAGTGCGGCGCATGTTTACCCGCAGACACATCGGCGGATGCGTGTTGCCGGCAGCCAGAATTTGTTCCCAGGCCGACGGATGGGCCGCGCGCACGCGGTCGATCCACCACTTTGGATGCCAGTAATGGGCTACGTCGTCGGCTCCGAGCCGCGCTTCCAGCCCCGCGCGCGCGCGCAGGAAATTACGCAGCAGCGCGTTCACGTAACCTTTTGCGGCACTGCGCTGCAGCGCGACACAGGCACGCGCTGCCTGGTCCACGACGGTGTATTCCGCGTAGCGACCGGATTCGAGCGCGTAAAAGGAGCACCACAACAGCGCTTCGACCAGCCGGTCGGTCGTGCCGGCACGGCGCGAGAGCGCACCGACGAGCGCCTGAGAGCGGCCGTAACGCCGCAGCGTGCCGTAGCAAAGGTCCGCCTGCGCGGCGTGCGAACCCGCATCGCGGTCGACTCGTTCCAGTTCGGCCGACAGGCTGCGGCCCGCCGCTACCCGCGCGACGAGCGCCGCCGCCGAGGCCAGCGCTTCAGCGAGCGGCGCCAAAGCGCTCGCCGCGCGAAACAGCAAAGCCGCGCAGGAAATCTCCCGCCGGGAGACGGGTTCCGCCGGCACGCTGCAGTTCCGTGACCAGCAACGAGCCTTCGCCGCTACCGATCAGAATGCCGTCGCCGCCGAGTTCCAGAACTTCGCCCGGCGCGCCGCTGCGCTCGCTGCGGCTCGCCCGCCACACTTTGACGATTTCGCCGCGCAACTGCGAGCGCGCCCCGGGGGAAGGGCGCAAAGCGCGTATGGCGCGCTCGAGTTCAGTGCTGGACTTCGTCCAATCGAGATCCGCTTCTTCCTTGGAGATCTTCTTCGCGTAGGTCGCCCCCAAAGCAGGCTGCGGCGAGTAGCTGGCTCTGCCCGCGCCAATATCCGCGAGCGCGCGGACGATCGCCTCGGCGCCGAGCGCGGCCAGCCGATCGTGCAGGGTAAGCGCGTCATCGTCCGTGGCGATGGCAAGGCGGTGCATCGAGAGCATCGCGCCGGTATCCAGTCCCGCGTCCATCTTCATGATGGTGATGCCGGTTTCGCAGTCGCCGGCAAGCAGCGCGCGCTGAATCGGCGCGGCACCGCGCCAGCGCGGCAGCAGGGAAGCATGGATATTGAGCGCCCCGTGCGGCGCAATTACGAGCGCGCGCGGCGGCAGGATCAGCCCGTAGGCCGCGACGACGAGCACCTCCGGCCGCGCGGCGCCCAGACGCTCGGGCGCGCCTTCGTCGTTCAGCTTCTGCGGCTGGAACACTTCGAGGCCGCGGGCTTCGGCCAGCTGCTTTACGGCGCTCTTCGACGGATGCAGGCCGCGGCCGGCAGGCCGGTCCGGCTGCGAGAGCACCAACGGGATGTCGTGGCCCGCATCAAGCAGCGCCGCCAACGCGCGCGCTGCGAACTCTGGAGTGCCGGCGAAGACTAGACGCAGGAAAGTATCAAGCGACCGGAAGGCTCAAGCGACCGAATGGATCAAGCACTCTTGCGAAGCTGCTTCGCCAGCCGCGCGCGGATGCGCTGCTGCTTTAGCTGCGACAGGCTTTCGACAAAGACCTTCCCCTTGAGGTGATCCATTTCATGCTGGATGCACACCGCGAGCAGCCCCTGCGCCTCGAGTGTGAACAATTTTCCGTTCTGGTCGTAGGCGCGCACCTTGACCCTTTCGGCGCGTTCCAGCGTGTCGTAAATGCCAGGCACGGAAAGGCAGCCTTCCTCTATGTCCGAAACGCCGCTCGCGTCGACGATCTCCGGGTTTATCAGCACGACCAGCGAATCGCGGCGCTCGGAAACATCGATCACGATCAACTGCTTGTGAACGTCCACCTGCGTCGCGGCCAAGCCGATCCCGGGCGCCTCGTACATGGTCTGCGCCATGTCTGCGACCAGCTGTTTTAGCTGGTCGTCGAAAACGGTCACCGGTACTGCAATCTTGTGCAGCCGCGCGTCAGGGTATCGAAGGATGTTTAGGAGCGCCATAAATCCGTGATTTGCTTGCAAATTGAATCGATTACGTGCAGTATCTCAGGCTGTGGGTAAACAGTCAGGTCTTTATGCTACATTTGGGTACGCAAACCGCAATCTCAACCGGCCCGGAACGTCAGCCACCGATCGGGGGCTTTATGTACCAACAATGGCGTAAGTCTATCACAACGCTGGCTTTTGTCCTATTCGGGATGGTCTCCGCTGGGACCTTTGCGCAAGCGCCCAAAACGCCCCTGGCGATGAAACCGGACGCTCCGGAGCGCTACGTCGTCGTCCGCGGCGACACTCTCTGGTCGATCGCCCAGCGCTATACCGATTCTCCCTGGCGCTGGTCCGAGCTTTGGGAACAGAACAAGGACGAACTCAAGAATCCGCATCGTATTTATCCGGGCAATGTCATCGTGCTCGATCGCAGCCGTGGCCGCCTCGCCCTGGCTACCGACACGGTGAAGCTGAGTCCGAAGGTGCGCGCGGAATCGACCTCCCTGGCGTCGATCCCGACGATTCCGACTTCGGTCATCGAACCGTTCCTGACGCGCCCTCTGGTCATCGAGGCGGACGGCCTGGACAATGCGCCGACCATCGTCGCGGCCGAGGATTCCCGCGTGCTTCTAGCACCCGGCCACCGCGCCTTTGTCCGGGGAATGGGGGACTCCAAGGTCGCTACCTGGTATGTCTACCGGCGTGGCGGCGCGCTGGTTGATCCCGAGAGTAAGGTCACGCTCGGATACGAGGCGATTTACCTGGGGGTCGCACAAGTGATCCGCCCCGGCGAGGCCGCCGTCATTCAGCTTACTTCGGTCGCGCAGGAAATCGGCGTAGGCGACAAGCTGCTGCCGGCCGGCAAACCGGAACTGCCGACCTACGCGCCCAGGGCGCCGACAGGCAAAGTGCAAGGCCGCATCATCTCGCTGTACGGGCGGGAGTCGCGCTTGGGTGAATACGGCAATCAGACCGTTGTTTCCCTAAGCGTGGGCAAATCGCAGGGAATCGAGGTCGGGAATGTGCTCGCACTCTACCGGCCAGGGCCGACCGTGGCAGAAGCCAGCCGCTCGAAGGGTCCGTTCTCAGGTCCGCTGACGTTGCCTAACGAACGCTATGGCGTGGCCCTTGTATTTCGCGTATTCGACCGGGTGTCCTATGCGCTGGTCATGAACGTGTCGAAATCTGTCCTAGCTCAGGATCTTGTACAAAATCCATAGGCACGACATCCGTTCTACGCCCCCGGCGTGAGCACCGATCCGGGTCTGGCGAGCTGGCTGCAACTCACCCTCACGCCGGGACTCGGTTCCGCAACGCTCCGTAAGCTGCTGTCCCAATTCGGGCTTCCTGAAAACGTACTGGCCGCAGGCCGTGCCGATCTGGCGCGCTTCGCCAGCGCCCAGGCGCTGCGGGAGCTTGATTCCGCGGCAGTGGGTGAAGAGGTGCAACAGGCCCTTGCCTGGCTTGAAGTACCCGGGAACGCGATCGTCACGCTTGCGGACTCTGCCTATCCCAGGCTGCTGCTCGAGATCTCCGATCCGCCCGCCCTCCTGTATTGCCGGGGACGTACCGAACTGCTCAACCGGCCTGCCCTGGCGGTTGTCGGCAGCCGCAACGCCACGGTCCAGGGTAACGGCAACGCAGAGCAGTTCGCGCGCAGCTTCAGCGCGGCGGGCCTTACCATCGTTTCGGGCCTGGCCCAGGGCATCGACGCCGCGGCCCACCGCGGGGGACTGGCCGGGGAAGGTTCGACCATCGCCGTGCTTGGAACCGGGGTAGACATGATCTACCCGCGGGCAAATGCCGCCCTGGGAGAGGAGATTGCATCACGCGGCTTGCTTCTGTCCGAGTTCGCGCTGGGCACGAAGGCGCTGGCGCACAATTTCCCGCGCCGCAATCGCCTGATCAGCGGCCTTGCGCAAGGATGCCTGGTTGTCGAAGCAGCGCTCGCGTCGGGCTCGCTCATCACCGCGCGCGCGGCCGCCGAGCAGGGGCGGGAAATATTCGCCGTGCCCGGTTCGATCCATTCGCCGTTGTCGAAGGGCTGCCATGCGCTGATCAAATCAGGCGCCAAGCTCGCCGAATCGGCGGAAGACGTCCTCTCGGAGCTGTCCGCCTTCCGCCGCAGCGGGCATGCATCCACTCGGAACGCGCCAGGTCCGGCTGCGACTAAGGGCGACACCGACGAGTCGCTGCTCGCCTGCATGGGATTTGATCCGGCTGACGTGGACTCGCTGTGCGCCCGGGCCGGGCTGCCGGCGGAGAAAGTTTCGGCCGAATTGCTGCGGCTTGAGCTTGCCGGACGCGTCACTGTTTTGCCCGGCGGCCTCTACCAGAGACTAAACTGAATGCCTGACCTGTATCCCTGACCGCGTTCCCTTACTGAGGAGAGAAAAATAATGTACGACATCCTCGTTTACCTGTTCGAGAACTGCCAGCAGCACGAAGTGTCGGATGAGAAGGAGCGGGTCGCAAAGAAGCTTTCGGCGGCGGGGTTCGAGGAATCCGACATCAGCGAAGCCCTCACCTGGCTGGCCGGCGTGGCGCGCGGACCGCACCGGTCCTTTGCGCCTCTTCCCGATTCGGGGGCCGCGTTTCGCGCCTATGCGCCGAAGGAACTCGCCAAACTCGATGCCGAATGCCGCGGCCTGCTGATCTATTTCGAGCAATCCGGAATACTCAGCCCGCAAACGCGTGAAACGGTGATTGATCGGGCCCTCGCGGCCACCGGCGACGGCCTGACCGTCGAGCAGCTGAAGCTCGTCATTCTGATGGTGCTGTGGAAGCACCAGACCCCGAGCAGCCGGCTGGTCGCCGAGGATCTCCTGTCGCCGACCACGGCACGCTTGCCGTCCTGACCAGTACGCGCTTGCCGAGCTGAAAGGCCCGCGCGAAAAGCGTGCGGTTCCTCCGCAGGGTTGATGCGGTACTCTTTTTGCGGGTATCCTTCGCGCCCCCGCATGCCGAAAAAGCTAATCATCGCCGAGAAGCCGTCCGTCGCCGCCGACATATCGCGCGCGCTTGGCGGGTTCACGCGCAAGGGTGACTACTTCGAAAGCGACGAGTACGTCCTGTCATCCGCGGTCGGTCACCTGCTCGAGCTCACGCTGCCTCCCGAGCATGACGTCAAGAAAGGCAAATGGTCTTTCGCGAACCTGCCGGTGGTGCCGCCGCATTTCGACCTGGCGCCAATCGAGCGCAGCGAAGCGCGGCTGAATGTGCTGTTGAAGCTCCTAAAGCGCAAGGATGTCGGCGCGATCGTCAATGCCTGCGACGCGGGCCGCGAGGGCGAGCTGATCTTCCGCTACATCGCGCAGTATTCGAAGACCAAGAAGCCCATCGAGCGCCTGTGGCTGCAGTCCATGACCCAGGGCGCGATCCGCGATGGCTTCGCGTCCTTGCGCAAGGACCGCGACATGCTGCCCCTGGCGGACGCTGCAAAAAGCCGCTCGGAGGCCGACTGGCTGGTGGGCATCAACGGCACCCGCGCGATGACCGCCTTCAATTCCAAGGAGGGCGGCTTCTACCTCACCACGGTGGGAAGGGTGCAGACGCCGACCCTGGCGATCCTCGTCGAGCGTGAAGAGAAGATCCGCGCTTTCCAGTCGCGCGACTATTGGGAGATCCACGCCCGATTTGGCGCCAAGGCCGGCGAGTACGCCGGCCGCTGGCTCGATCCGGAGTTCAAGAAGGACGAGGATCCCGAGCGCAAGCCGGAACGCCTATGGAAAGCAGATCGGGCGGAGGCAATCGCCGCCGCCTGCGCCGGCAAGCAGGGAACGGCCACCGAGGAGACGAAACCATCGACCCAGGCCTCGCCGCTGCTGTATGACCTGACCAGCCTGCAGCGCGAGGCGAACGGGCGCTTCGGCTTTTCGGCGAAGGGAACGCTGTCCCTGGCGCAGTCGCTCTACGAGCGGCACAAGGCGCTCACCTATCCGCGCACCGATGCGCGCGCGCTGCCCGAGGATTACATCGCCACCGTGAAGAAGACGATGGACGCGCTGACGGGGGTCAAGGAGTTTGCGCCGTTCGCGAAGCAGGTGCTGAAGGGCGGCTGGGTGAAGCCGAGCAAGCGGATCTTCGACAACAGCAAGATTTCCGATCACTTCGCGATCATTCCGACGCTGCAGACCCCGGGCAACCTGAGCGAACCCGAGGCCAAGCTCTACGACCTGGTGGTGCGCCGCTTCCTCGCGGTTTTCTTTCCCTCGGCGGAGTTCCTGCAGACGACCCGCATTACCGCGATCGGCGACGAACAGTTCAAGACCGACGGGCGGGTCATGCAAAGCGCAGGTTGGCTCGCGGTATACGGCAAGAGCCTGCAGGACGACACCGTCACGCTGCCCGCCATTACGCAAGGCGAGAAAGTAAGCACGCTTGAAGCCAGGGCGACGGCAAACCAGACACGGCCTCCCGCCCGCTTAAACGAGGCGACGCTGCTATCCGCGATGGAAGGCGCCGGCAAGCTGGTCGAGGACGACGAGCTGCGCGAGGCGATGGCGGCGAAGGGCCTCGGCACGCCGGCCACGCGCGCGGCCGTCATCGAGGGCCTGATCTACGAGAAGTACATCGAGCGCCTCGGCCGCGAACTGAAACCGACCTGGAAGGCGTTCCGGCTGTTTTTCGCCCTGCGGCATTTCGGCGTCGATGAAATTACCTCGCCCGAGCTTACCGGCGACTGGGAGTTCAAGCTAAAGCAGATGGAACAGGCCAAGCTGCCGCGCGAGAAGTTCATGGAGCACATCGAGCAGGTGGCGCGGGACCTGGTGAACCGGATCAAGTCCGGCACCATCCCGGAAGAGGCCTTCGCCTCCGTGGCCGCCCCGTGCCCGAAGTGCGGCGGCGTTATCCAGGAGACCTACCGCAAGTTCCAGTGCCAATCCTGTGACTTCTACATCTGGCCGGTGCTGCTGGGACGCGACTGGTCACCGGAGGAAGTTGCGGAACTGGTTACCAAGAAGTTCATCGGTCCCCTGAACGGCTTTCGCAGCAAGCAGGGCAGGCCGTTCTCGGCGGGCATGAAGCTGAATGCTGAGTTCAAGATCGAATTCGACTTCGGCCAGGGAGCGGGCGATAGTGACGAGCCGGTAGATTTCAGCGGCAAGGAGGCTCTTGGCGCGTGCCCGAAATGCGGCTCCCACGTTTTCGAGCACGGCGTGTCCTACGTTTGCGAGAAATCCGTCGGCCCGCAGCGCAGCTGCGATTTCCGTTCCGGCCGCATGATCCTGCAGCAGCCCGTCGAACCCGCCCAGATGCAGAAACTCCTCGCCACCGGGCGCACCGACCTGCTGACCAACTTCATGTCGAAGAAGAACCGCAAGTTCAAGGCCTTCCTGGTGAAAACACCGCAAGGAAAAGTCGGATTCGAGTTCCTGCCCCGCGCTGAGAAGCCCGGCAAGGCACCCGCTGCGGGGAAACCCATCGACGAAAAACCGGTGAAGAAGACGGCGGCGGAGAAGCTGGCCCCGAAAGCAGCGCCAAAGAAGAAGACGCCGGCAAAGAAGAAGAAATAGCCCTGGCTAGACGTCCAGGTTCCTGACGCCAAGGGCGTTCAACTCGATGAACGCGCGGCGCGGTTCGACTTCGTCGCCCATCAGCTTGGTGAATATTTCGTCGGCGGCGATGCCGTCGTCGATCTGCACCCGCAGAAGCCTGCGGATCGTCGGGTCCATGGTGGTTTCCCACAGCTGGGACGGGTTCATCTCTCCCAGGCCTTTATAACGCTGCAGGCTCATGGATTTCTGCACCTCGGCCAGCAGCCAGCGCATGGCCTCGCCGAAATCCTTCACCGGATACTTCTTTTCGCCGCGTTGTACGTAGGCGCCGACCCCCACCAGCCCGCGCAGCATCTCCGCCGTCTGCCGGATCTGGGCATAGTCTCCGGAATGCACGAACTCCGAGTCAATCGTGGTTACCCGCATGTTGCCGTGCCGTGAACGTTCGATACGCGCCTGGTAGCGCTCCGTCTTCGAATCGAAATGCGCAGAAACCTTGATCCCGCTTCCCAGCAATGCTGTGGCAAGCGCCTCTGCCGAGGCCTGGGCGGTTTCGCGACGCCCAAGGTCGACCTGCACGCCGCGCAGCATCGCGAGCAGCACCTCGCGGTCGATCCAGCGCGAGACGCGATCGATGACCGCTTCGGCAAGCAGATATGCCTTGGCGAGCTCGGCCAGGGTATCGCCGGTGATGGGCTCGCGCCGCGCCGCCGGATGCAGCGCCGCGTCCACCAGCGCCTGGCGCAGCATGAACTCGTTGAGTTCGTGCTCGTCCTTGAGATAACGCTCATCCTTGCCGAGCTTGGCCTTGTACAACGGCGGCTGCGCGATGTAGATGTGGCCCCGCTCGACCAGCTCCGGCATCTGCCGGTAGAAAAAGGTGAGCAGCAGCGTACGAATATGGGAGCCGTCGACGTCCGCGTCGGTCATGATGATGATGCGGTGGTAGCGCAGCTTTTCAGGGCTGTACTCCTCCTTGCCGAAGCCGCAGCCGAGCACGGTGATCAGCGTGGCGATCTCGGCGGAACCGAGCAGCTTGTCGAAGCGCGCCTTCTCGACGTTCAGGATCTTGCCTTTCAGCGGCAGAATCGCCTGGAACTTGCGGTCGCGACCCTGCTTCGCCGATCCGCCGGCGGAATCACCCTCGACGAGGTAGAGCTCGCATTGCGCCGGGTCCTTCTCCTGGCAATCGGCGAGCTTGCCGGGCAGCCCGAGACCGTCCAGCAAGCCCTTGCGCCGCGTCATGTCGCGCGCCTTGCGCGCCGCTTCCCGCGCGCGCGCCGCGTCCACGATCTTGCCCGTGATCACACGCGCGTCCGCCGGTCTTTCTTCGAGGAATTCGCGCAGTTTGTCAGCAACCACTTCCTCGACCACGGGCCGCACCTCGGACGAAACGAGCTTCTCCTTCGTCTGCGAGGAAAATTTCGGCTCCGGCACCTTCACGGACAGCACGCAGGCGAGGCCTTCCCTCATGTCGTCGCCCGTGGTCTCGACTTTTGCCTTCTTTGCGAGCTCGTGTTCCTCGATGTACTTGTTCAGCACCCGGGTCATCGCCGCACGCAGGCCGGTCACGTGCGTGCCGCCGTCCTTCTGCGGAATGTTATTGGTGAATGCAAGCACGCTTTCCTGGTAGGAATCGTTCCACTGCATCGCCACTTCGACCGTGATGCCGTCTTTTTCGCCGCGACCCAGAAACACGGTCGGATGCAGCACGGACTTCGACCGGTTCATGTACTCGACAAAGGCCTGCACGCCGCCGGAAAACGCAAAGTCTTCCTGCTTGCCGGAGCGTTGGTCGACCAGCAGGATCTTGACGCCGTTGTTCAGGAAGGAAAGCTCGCGCAGCCGGCGCGCGAGAATGTCATAGTGGTAGTCGACGACGCCGAAGACGCCGCGCGACGCGAGGAAGTGCACTTCCGTGCCGCGCTTCTCCGAGGTCCCCGTGACGCGCAGCGGCCCGGTCGCGGCACCGTCGGCGAATTCCATCTGGTGCGCCTTGCCGTCGCGCCAGATCGTGAGCCGCAGCCATCCCGACAGCGCATTCACGACCGATACGCCGACACCGTGCAAACCCCCGGATACCTTGTAGGAGTTGGCGTCGAACTTCCCGCCGGCGTGCAGTTCGGTCATCACGATCTCGGCAGCCGACCGCTTGAGTTCGTCGTCGTCCTTGATGCCCGTGGGAATGCCGCGGCCGTTGTCCAGCACCGATACGGAGTTGTCGGTGTGGATGGTCAGCACGATCTCGTCGCAATGGCCGGCCAGCGCCTCGTCCACCGCGTTGTCGACCACCTCGAACACCATGTGGTGCAAGCCGGTCCCGTCGGAGGTGTCGCCGATGTACATGCCGGGGCGCTTGCGCACCGCTTCCAGGCCCTTCAGGACCTTGATGCTGTCGGCCTCGTAGGCCCCAGCCGGCTCCTTCGCGGGTTCAGGCGCTTGTTTTTCGGATTCACCCACCGCTATATCCTCATCGGCATGACGACGTACTTGAAATCGGCCTCGGACGGGAAGCTGAGCAGCGCGCTGGAGGCGGCGTCGCCGAACCTGCATTCGACCTCGGTGCCCGCGACATTGTTCAATACATCGAGCAGGTAATTGACGTTGAATCCTATGTCCATGGCATCGCCTTTGTATTCGACCTCAATCGTTTCCTCGGCCTCTTCCTGCTCGGTATTGGACGACACGATCTTGAGAATGCCGTCGGTCAGAACCCATCGCACGCCGCGAAATTTCTCGTTGGACAGAATGGCGGCGCGCATCAGCGCCTGGCGCAGCACGTCTCGTCCGATGGTCAGTTGGTTTTTGTGGCCGACCGGAATCACCCGCGTGTAATCCGGGAACTTTCCGTCGACGAGCTTCGATACCAGCTCGACCGTGCCGAAGGAAAACGCGGCCTGCGTCGTGGACAGTTCGATCCGGATCTCGGCGTCGCTGTCGGACAGGAGCTTTCCCAGCTCCAGCACGGTCTTGCGCGGCACGATCACTTCCTGCCGCGGCAACTTCACCTCAAGCGCCATCGACGCGAACGCCAGGCGGTGGCCGTCGGTCGCGATCAGCTTTAGGGTTTTCTCTTCGACCACCATCAGCAGGCCGTTCAGGTAGTAGCGGATGTCCTGCTGTGCCATCGAGTACTGCACCAGGCCGAGCAGGCGGCGCAAGTCCTTCTGTTTCAGCGCAAAACGCGCGACATCGCCGGCCGGCTTTGCCAGGCGCGGAAAATCCTCTGCTGGAAGCGTCTGCAGCACGAACTTGCTCTTGCCCGCCTTGACCAGCAGGCGCTTGTCCTGCAGCTGCAGGGTCACTTCCGCGCTCTCCGGCAGGGCCCTGAGGATATCGACCAGTTTGCGCGCCCCTACGGTCAGCGCACGGGCCTCGCCGGCCGGCTCCACTGCGCCGCGTGAAGTGATCTGTATTTCGATATCGGTGGCGAGGAATGAAAGAGCACCTCCGCCCCGTTCGATGAGAACGTTGGAAAGGATCGGTAATGTATGGCGCCGTTCGATGATGCCGCTGACCGACGACAACGGACCAAGCAGCTCATCTCGTTTGGCTTTGACAAGGACCATTGTTGTCCCTTCTTTTCTTTATAAATAACTAGTAGTAACTAATAGAGCCGGGCGGATTTCTGTATAAGCGGAATTTCCTTCCGCGATCCGTGACTTGGGCTCCTGGAAGGCCGTGCGCAAGCTGTGCAGAAAGCTGTGAGCCGTTGTGTGGCGTTTCGGCGGCAATCGAGGAACGGCGTCTTGTGCACAAACAATCCCCTCGATTTGCACAGCATCATCCCTTCAATACTTGTTCTAGAAGGTGGTAGTCGCGATTCAGACCGATATCCTTCGTGCGCAGCGTCGCGATGGTGCGGCAAGCGTGCAAGACCGTGGTGTGGTCGCGGTTGCCGAAAGCCTCGCCGATTTCCGGCAGGCTCATCTGGGTGAGATCCTTGGCGAGCGCCATCGCGACCTGCCGCGGCCGCGCGATATTCCTGTTGCGGCGCTTCGAATGCATGTCGGAAATCTTGATCTTGAAGTATTCCGCCACCGTCTTCTGTATTCCCTCGACGTTGATCTGGCGGTTGGCCACGTGAATGATGTCGCGCAGCGCCTCGCGCGCGAGTTCGAGCGAGAGCTCGCGTCCGGTAAAGCGGGCGAAGGCGAGAACCTTCTTCAAGGCTCCCTCCAGCTCGCGGACGTTCGAGCGGATGTGCTTGGCAATGAAGAAAGCGATGCCTTCGGCCAGGTCGAGCGCGTCGGCCTCGGCCTTCTTGAGCACGATCGCGACGCGCATTTCAAGCTCGGGAGGCTCGATCGCGACGGTCAACCCCCACCCGAAGCGGGAGATCAGGCGCTCCTGCATGCCCGCGATCTCCTTTGGATAGGTGTCGCAGGTGATCACAATCTGCTTGTGCGCCTCGACCAGCGCGTTGAATGCGTAGAAAAACTCTTCCTGGGTCCGGTCCTTGTTGGAGAAGAACTGGATGTCGTCTATCAGCAGCAGGTCCAGGGAGTGGTAGTAGCGTTTGAATTCTTCGAAGGATTTCTGCTGGTAGGCGCGCACCACGTCGGTTACGTACTGCTCGGCGTGGATATAGCGGACACGCGCCTGCGGCCGCAGGCTGCACAAATGATTGCCGATGGCCTGCACCAGGTGGGTCTTGCCCAGCCCCACGCCGCCATAGATGAAGAGCGGGTTGTACGAGATGCCCGGGTTCTCGGCGACCTGCAAGGCGGCGGCGCGCGCCAGCTGGTTCGCCTTACCCGTGACAAAGTTGTCGAAATTGAAGTTGCGATTGAGGCGTGCGCGGTCGGGCGTCACGGCAACAGGCCGGCCTGCCGACGCCGGTGTCCGGGGGGTGCTATCGGCCGCAACGAGAGGGGCGAGGACCAGTTTCACGTCGATCTCGCGGCCGTCCAGTTCCGCCGCCAGGCGCACGATGCGCGAGAAGAACCGCTCGCGCACGAGTTCAAGCACGAAGCGGTTCGGCGCCGTCAGAACCAGGGTGCCGGAATCCGCCGCGCTTGGCTCTGGCGACAGGGGACGGATCCAGGTGCTGAACTGCTGCGCGGGCACTTCCTGCTCCAGTCGGCGCAGGCAAGCGTGCCAGAGATTGTGCATCGTCGAGCGTATTCCTTGCGCGCTGGGTTGGAGGCTGAGCTGAGGCTTTTTTGAGAGCGCCCGTGAGCCTCGATTTTACCCTTTTCGACTCTCGTTATCCACAGGGCCGGCAACAAAAAAAGTAGATTTGACAAGGCTTCAGCGCGCGGGCTCTAATACCGCCCTTTTTCCGAGCGAGCGGGCCGATGAAGCAGAAGCGAACGTACCAGCCATCCAAGACGCGACGCGCGCGAACGCACGGCTTTCTGGTGCGCAGCCGCACCGCCAATGGCCGCGCGGTATTGCGCGCGCGGCGGGCAAAGGGACGCAAGCGTCTCGCCGTGTAGGCCTGCGCCCGGCGTGCCGCGGGACAGCAAGCAGGCACTTCCGTCACGCTTCGGTCTCGGCGCGGAAAGGCGTCTCGCCAGGAAAGCCGATTTCGAACAGTTACTGCGAGAGGGTTCCCGCAAGAGCCGGTCGGGCTATACGCTGTTTTTCCTGATGCGCGCAGAAGGGCCTGCGCGTCTCGGCATCCTCATCTCACGCAAGCACGCGGCAAGGGCGACCGTGCGCAATGGAATCAAACGCTGCATCCGCGAAGCTTTCCGCCTGGAACACGCCGCGCTGGGGTCCGTGGACGTGCTTGTACGCCCGCCCTATGGCGGCCGGCCGGGCGCCGCGATGCGGGAAAAGCTGCGCGAACTCTTTTCGGGACTGAAGCAATGATCGTCGCACCCAAGCAAGCGCTGCGGGCTCTGGTCCGCGCCTACCGCTATTTCGTCAGTCCCCTGCTGCCGCAGGCGTGCCGGTTCTACCCCAGCTGCTCGGCATACGCCGAGCAAGCCCTGCAGGACCACGGCGCAATGCGTGGCGGATGGCTGACGGCGCGGCGCCTGTGCCGTTGCGGGCCGTGGTGCGCCGGTGGCTTCGATCCCGTTCCCGAAGTGAAAATCGCGGCGCACGCGCCGATGCAAGGGCAGCAATGATGGATACGCAGCGCCTCATCCTGTTTTTCGTGTTTGGCTTCTCGCTTCTGATGCTGTGGGACGCGTGGGAAAAGGATCACCGGCCCAAGCCGGCACCCCAGGCGCAGATCCAGTCGCCATCTTCGACTTCAGTGCCTGCGACGCCGGCCAAGCCGGCGGCGGCGCCTGGCGCGGCCCCCGCTGTCGCCCCGACCGGCAGCGTACCGGGAGCTGTTGCACCGGCGGCGAAGGGCGAGATCGTCGTGGTTCGTACCGACCTGGTCGTCGTCGAGATAGATACCCTCGGCGCCACCCTGAAGCAGGTGGAGCTCCTGAAGCACAAGGAAGCCAAGGACTCCGCCAAGAACCTGCTGCTGCTAGGAGCCGAGCATCGCTATCAGGCGCAAAGCGGATTGACCGGCGAGAGCGGCCCCAATCACCGGACGTTGTGGACGGCGCAGCCCGGCAGTTTGGTGCTGGCCGAAGGGCAGCAAGCGCTCGAAGTGCGTTTCACCGCGCAGGGGGCGGACGGGCTTGTCGCGACCAAGACCTATCGCTTCGCGCGCAACAGCTACGTGATCGATGTTGCGCTCGAGATCAAGAACGGCGGCGCCGCAGCCTTGGCCCCCGCGACCTATTTCCAGCTTACCCACGACGGCAAATCGTCGGCGGACGCCAATGCGGTGGCTGCGACTTTTGGCGCGCAGAGTTTCACCGGCTTCGCGGTTTATACCGACGAGAAGAAGTTTCAGAAGATCGAGTTGCCGGACGTGGACAAGGGCAAGGCCGACTACGTCAA
>JANNXB010000237.1:0-9188 GCA_031409355.1 Betaproteobacteria bacterium
TGCTCGAGCATCCGGCGCGCTTCGCCGGCAAGCGCGTCGGCATCCCGGTGTGCGGCGGCAACATCGATTCGCGCCTGCTTTCGGCGGTGCTCATGCGCGGCCTGGTGCGCGACGGCAAGCTGGTGCGCCTGCGCGTCGTCATGCCCGACATCGCCGGCAGCCTGGCGAAAGTCGCCGCCATGATCGGCGAAGCCGGCGGCAACATCATCGAAGTGCAGCACCAGCGCGTCTTCGGCACCGCCTCCATCAAGTCGCCGGAGGTCGAATTCGTCGTCGAGACGCGCGACCGGGAGCACACCCACGCATTGATCGCGGAGTTGCACAGCAAAGGTGTTACTGCGGCACTCCAGTAATCGGGCTCTGACCCCGATTTTTATTCAGGCCGGGACGGAAATCTCGACCAGATTCAGGTCCGGGTCGCGCACGTAGACCGAGCGCAGCTTGTGCACCGCGCCGGTTTTCATGACCGGACCTTCGAGGATGGGAATGTTCGCGCTCTTCAGCTTCGCCATCACTTCTTCGAGAGAAACGGCAGCAATAAAACAAAGATCCAGCGTCCCAGGGGCGGCGACGTGGGCGCGCGGGGTGAATTCCTTGCCCCATTCGTGCACGTTGATCTTCTGGTTGCCGAACTTGAGCGCAATGCGGGTTTCAGTGGGGGTTTGAAATTTTTCAATTTTCATTCCCAAAACGGAATAGAAATGCAAACAGGCATCCAGATCCCTGGTCGTAAGTACCACGTGGTCGATGTGATCGATCATTTTCTTTTCAGCATCCGCAGAGGGTTGTACTCGAGTACGGTTTCGCCGCGCTGGTTGACCACCATGTTGGCGAAGCGCACCAGGCCGCGGTCGCCCTTCGAGGTGAGGCGCGCCTCGGTTACCGCGGATTCGACGTGGATGGTGTCGCCGACCGAGGTCGGTCCTTTCACGTCCAGCGTCGCATTGAGAAATGCGAGGCCGGTGTCCTGCATGGTCGGCAGCAGCAGCCCTTCGGCGAAGGAATAGACCAGCGCGCCGGGCACCGGGCGGCCCTTGATGGTGCGGTTCGAATCGTCGGCGACGGCAAAGAGCTCTTCGGTGAGCCAGGTCAGGTTGACGAAGCTCGTCAGGTCGGACTCGGCGATGGTGCGGCGGTGGGTGCGGAAACGGAAGCCGACCTTCAGGTCTTCGTAGCAGTAGCCGCGCCCGATGATCGGGAGGATGTCGCTCATGGCTGCATTCTACTCAGAGGAACGAGGCCGACAGCAGCGTAACGCCGGAAACGAGCATCAAGCCGTCCATCAGCAGGCGGAAACGGCTGGCGTCCATCCTCAGCACGATGGCCCAGGGCAGCGGGCCGAACATGATCACCAGCACCGGCATCAGCATGATCGAGGACCCGAAGCCGACGATGCCCGAGAGCGTGCCGACGACCAGGCCGATGGCGAGGATCAGGACGAAATCCATCACAGATTCAATCCAGACAGTGCGTTCACTGTTTCGGGCATCGCGTAATTTTCGCCGACCCGGCTAGACTGCACACATGACCAGATTTGGCCGCCCATTGCGCAGCCGCTTCCTGCTGGAACGCGGCACTGCCTTCCTCAACCACGGCTCCTTCGGCGCGACGCCGCGCTCGGTGCTCGCAGCCGCGCAGCGCTGGCGGCTGCGCATGGAGGCGAATCCGGACCGCTTCCTGCGCTACGAGCGCCCGCGCGCATTGCGCGCCGCCGCGGGCAGCCTCGCGCGACTGGTGCACGCAAAGGCGCAGGACGTGGCATTCGTCGAGAACGCCACCTCGGGCATGAACGCCGTCCTGCGCTCGCTAAAATTGCGCCGCGGCGACGAGATCCTCGCCACCACGCACGTCTACAACGCGGTGCGCCAGACGATCCGCGAGGTCTGCCGGCGCAGCGGGGCCAGGCTGGTCGAGGCGAAAATCGGTTTGCCTGTCTTGAATGAAAAATACCTTGAAGAATCCATCAAGGAAAAATTCAACCGCCGGACACGCTTGCTGGTGCTCGATCACATCGCTTCCCCAACGGGCCTGATTTTCCCGGTGAAGCGCCTCGCGGCAGCCGCGCGCGCGCGCGGGATACGCGTACTCATCGACGGCGCGCACGCGCCCGGCCAGCTCGCGCTCGACATTCCCTCGCTGGGCGTCGACTGGTACGCGGGCAATTGCCACAAGTGGCTGTTCGCGCCCAAGGGCTGCGGCTTCCTCTGGGCCAGGCGTAGCGCGCAGGCCGGCATCCACCCGCCCGTCATCTCGCACGGCTATGGCAAGGGTTTCACCGAGGAATTCGACTGGACGGGCACGCGCGATTTCTCGGCCTGGCTCGCGGTTCCGGACGGCATCGACTTCTTCAGGAAGCTGGGGCCGGAACGCGCCAGGGCTTACTGCCACAAACTTACCGTCCAAAAAGCAACAGAAATTGCCGCCGCGTGGGGAACCCAGTGCGACGGACCGCCGGAACTGCACGGCTCGATGATGGCCTTCCGCCTGCCCGATCGCCTGCAGGGACGCGATCCGGCGCGGCTGCTGCGCGAGCTGATGGTCCGGCGCGGCATCATGGTCCCCGTGATGGAGATCGGCGGCGCCCTCTGGACGCGCGTTTCGGCACAGGTCTACAACGACCCACGGGACTACGATCGCCTGCAGGCTATCGGTAGTATTCGCTGACGGCTTCCCAGGCGATCTGGCGCAGGTACGCCGCGGTAATCTCGTCCAGCTCGGCGCGGTACTTCAGCCCGGCGGGCGACTTGCCGTAGAGCGCGGCATAGATGGTGGCGGCGCCCAGGTAGGACCCGGCGAGGCTCGGGTGGCGCTTGTCCGCGTTGTAGAGGCTTAGTCCCGGGCTCTTCGCCACCGACCGGGCAAAGGCGAGGCCGGCCGGGATCACCAGCGCGTCGTTGGCGTTGCCGGCGATGGTGTACTGCTCCGCGAGCTGCGCGGTCATCTCCGGCGCGTCCTGGTAGGCCCAGGTCATGAACAGGATCGGCCTCGCTCCGCGCTTCGCCGCGGATTCGCTGTGCTTCTTCGCGAACTCGTGGAACAGGTCCTTCAGCTGCGGATGGACCGGGCACTGGCTGCAGTCGTTCATGATCACCGCCTCGTACGGCTTGTCGAAGGTGTTGAACACCACCTTGTTGCCGGGCGCGAACGAGTAGGAGGCCATGCCGCTGCCGGGTTTTAGGTAGGCGTCGATGTCGTGCCAGTTCAGGCCCGCGCCGCTGATCGTCACCGAGGTCGCGCGGTACTTGCCGCGCAGTTCGGGCAGGCCCTCGGCCA
Source organism: Betaproteobacteria bacterium (assembly GCA_031409355.1). Lineage (GTDB taxonomy): Bacteria > Pseudomonadota > Gammaproteobacteria > Burkholderiales > SG8-39 > RBG-16-66-20. The sequence continues at coordinate 3,274 of JANNXB010000237.1, forward strand.
CCATGCCGCCGAGGTAGCGGTGCATGCTGTCGTTGAAGTAGAAGAAGCTGTTGCCGACCAGCAGCAGGGTGTTGGGCGGCGGATTCAGGCTTTTCACCCTGGGGCTTGTTTGCGCCTGGACAAAACAGGAAAAAAACAGCGCGGCGAGCAGGACGGCGTGGCGGATTTTCATTTTTGTCTCCGTGATTTCAAAGCATGTCCAGCGGCTGCGGGCCCGTGGGGGGCGGAAACAGCCGATCCAGTTCCTCGAGCCCTTCGACTTCGAGCGCGCCCAGGTTCTCCTTGAGGCGCTCGCGGTGGCCCGTTTTGGGGATCACGATGACGCCGTCCTTCCGCAGCAGCCACGCGAGCGCGGCCTGCGCAGGCGTGATGCCGCGGGATTGGGCGAACTTCACCAGCCGCGGATCGCGCAGCAGCCTCGCCTGCTCGATCGGCGAGTAGGCCATCGTTGCAATGCTGCGCTGCTGCAGCCAGGGCAACAGGTCGAACTCGATGCCGCGACGCCCAAGGTTGTAGAGGAGCTGGTTGGCCGCCACCGTCTGGCCGCCCGCGACCTTCCACCATTCCTGCATGTCGGAAAGATCGAGGTTGCTGACGCCGAAGTGGCGGATCTTGCCCGCCTTCTGCAGCGCGACGAAGGCTTCGATGGTCTCGGCCAGCGGCACGTTGCCGCGCCAGTGCAGCAGGTAAAGGTCGATGCGGTCGGTCTTCAGGCGCTTCAGGCTGCGCTCGCACGCGGCAGGGACGCCTTTGCGCGATGCGTTATGGGGATAGACCTTAGTCACGAGGAACACTTCGTCGCGCCGGCCGGCAATCGCTTCGCCGACCAGTTCCTCCGAGCGCCCGTCGCCGTACATCTCGGCAGTGTCGATGAGCGTAGCACCCGCGTCGAGGCCGGCACGCAGGGTTGCGATTTCTTCCGCGCGTTGCGAGAGGGTGTCGCCGATGTTCCAGGTTCCCAGGCCGAAAGCGGAAACCTGCTCGCCCGATGGAAGCTGAACCTGCTTCACTGTTTTACGAATTTGAGCGTGAAGCGGTCGCTTTCCCCGATGGCGGCGTACTTCGCGCGGTCCTGGTCCTTGAGGCGGTAGGTCGGCGGCAGCGTCCAGACGCCTTCGGGATGGTCCTTGCCGTCCTTCGGGTTGGCATTCACCTCGGAGCGTCCGGCCAGCCTGAAGCCGGCTTTTTCGATCAGCGCGATGGCGTAGTCGTCGCGCACGTAGCCCGACTTCATCTGCGCTTCCTGCGACAGGTCGGTGCGGCCGCGGTGGTCGACCACGCCGAGGATGCCGCCCGGCTTCAGCGCCTTGTGGAAAGCGCGCAGCGCGCCTTCGGCCTCGCCGCGCTCGATCCAGTTGTGCAGGTTGCGGAAGGTGAGCACGAAATCGGCACTGCCCGGCGGCGCGACGTCGTGCAGGCCGGCGTTGAATTTCGTCACCACGACCTTGCCGTAGAGCGCCGGCTCGGCCTTTAGGCGGTCGAGCAGCTTCTGGTGGTCTTCCTTGTAGGGCGACACGGCTGTTTCGTCGCGGTTGGCGGCAATGTAGCGGCCTTTCGCCTGCAGGTAAGGCGCGAGGACCTCCATGTAGTAGCCGCCGCTACCCGGCAGGATCTCCACCACGACGCTGTCCGGGCGCAGGCCGAAGAATTCCAGCGTCTGGACAGGATGCCGGTGCGGGTCACGCACCACGTTGCGCTCGCTGCGGTGCGGCGCCGAGAGCAGCTTCGCAAGCCCGTCCTGTGCGGATGCAGGCCCGGCCGAGAACGTGATAAAAAAAGCCGCGATAAAAAAAGAGGAATTATTCCGCATGGATATTGGCCGCCTTGGCGATGCGCGCGAACTTCAGCGCCTCGGCGCGGATCAGTTCGCCGAAGGCCTGCGGCGTGCCGCCGGCCATGTCGAGGCCCTGCGCGGCGAAACTTTTCTGGATCTCCGCGCTGCCTAGCACCGCCACCACGTCGGCATGGATCTTCGCCACCACCTCGGGCGGCGTGCCGGCGGGCGCGAGCAGGCCGTACCAGCTCGTCAGCTCGAAGTCCGCGAGGCCCGCTTCGACCATGCTCGGCACCTCCGGCATCTGCGGCGAGCGCTTCTTCGAGGTCACCGCGAGCGCGCGCAGGCGCCCGGCCTGCACGAAGCGCAGCACCGAAGCCACCGAGGCGTAGGTGGACTGGACCTGGCCGGAGACCGCGTCGGCGGTGGCCGGCCCGGAGCCCTTGTACGGCACGTGCAGGATGTCGGCGCCGGTCTGCAGCTTGAACAGCTCGCCGGCGAAATGGTGCACGCTGCCGCTGCCCGAGGACGAGTACGACAGCGTGCCCGGCTTCGCCTTGGCGAGGGCGATGAGTTCCTTCACGTCCTTCGCCGCCAGCGCCGGGTTCACCGCGAGCACCAGCGGCGCGCTGGCCAGCTGCAGGATCGGCGTGAAATCGCGCGCCGGGTCGTAGGGCAGCTTCTTGTGCGTCACCGGATTCAGCGTCAGTTCGGTGGCATAGGCCATCAGCAGCGTGTAGCCGTCGGGCTTCGCCTTCGCCACCGCGTCGGTGGCGATGATCGCGTTGGCGCCGGGCCGGTTGTCGATGACGATCGGCTGGTTCCAGCGCGTCGACAGCGGCTGCTGCACCAGGCGCGCGACCAGGTCGGTGCCGCCGCCGGGCGGATAGCCGACGAAGATGCGCACCGGGCGGTCCGGCCAGACTTGCGCCGAGGCCGTTCCGGTCACGGCAAACAGGCCGGCGAACTGCGCGGCGAGCAGGTACGGCAGGACGAACAGCGGTCTCATTGTCTTGTCACCAGGAAAGTTAACTTGCGTTGCTTGTCTTCAGTCTGGAAATCCACGTTGACCCTGTGGGGCTCATTGTCCGCGACTTCTAGAAGTATGCACTCTACCGGATGAGGTTCTGGTTTCGGATCGCGAAGCGCAATTGCCCTCTTCAGAGCGCGCAGGGTCACTTCGGTCGTCCGGTTGCGCGCCAGCGGCCTGCGAACCTGGTGCACGCGCGGCGAGCCGTAGCGCCGGCACAGGAACGCCACCCCGTACTGCCTGCAGTGTTCGGCTATGAACTCGAACTTCGCTTTCGGCGTTCGATATTGAAGCGGATGGCTTTTTTCAAAAGGTCATGCTCCACCTCGAGTGCCGCGAGCTTGCGCTAAAGGGCCCGCACCTCACGACGCGCTTCAACCTTCGCCTCCAGCTGCTTCACCTGGCGCTTTAGCGCCCGTTTCTCAAGGTCAGCCTTCGGCAATCGCAAGATTTTCGGCAAGCTCAAGCCAGCGGCCTCAGCCGCCAGTAGCCGGGGCGGCGGCTTTGGTGCGCAACACATCGGATGTGGCGCTGTAATACAGCGTGAAGGGAAAGCGGTTCAGGATGAACCGGCGGAGGTGGGGATCGGCAGGAGAACCAATGTCGGGATGATCTAGCAGAATAGCCGTCATGATTTCCCTCGCCCGCCTGCCCCTCGCAGCAGCTCGCTGATGGTTCGTTGCCCACGCTGCTCGGCATGCGCGAGCGGGGTCACCCCCTGCCTGTCGGCGAGGTTGACGTCGACGCCATGCGCAATCAACAGTCGAACGATTTCGGTGTGTCGCGGGCCTCCGTCGCCCAGGATCACGGCCTCTAGCAGCGCCGTCCAACCCAGGCCGTTGACGTGGTTCACGTCGATTCCCGAGCTGAGCAGTACGCGCACCGTCTCCACGTGACCATAGTGGCAGGCAGGGATCAACGCGGTGCCGCCATAGCGATTGGTTCTCTTGAGATCCGCGCCGGCCGCGAGCGCGAGACGCACGATCTCAGCGTGGCCTCTTGCACCTGCAAGCAGGAACGCGCTGTCGCGGATATCATCCTGCGCGTTTACGTCGGCTCCGCGCGCGATCAACAACCTCGCGGCCTCGACTTGACCGCCCTGCGTGGCGGCGAGCACCGCGTTGCGGCCACGAGCGTCGCGGGCATTTACACGGGTTCCGGCATCAAGCAGGCTGCGCAGCGTTGCAAGGTCTCCGCGTTCGGCGGCGCTGATCAGTGAGTCATCCGAAGCAACTGCAACCACGGGCAGCACCATCAAAAACGCGAGCCATCGGCGCCAGTTCATGACGGCGCCCCCGCGTCCGTAAGCGCATCGCCATGCACCATGCGCTCGATCCGCGCCCAACCTGCGGCGGCTTCACACATGCGGCATGGGCGCGAGGTGGACACGAGCACGCAACCGGAGAGGTCCCGGTTGCGTAGCCGTCGCGCTGCGTCACGGATCGCCTCCATCTCGGCGTGTGCGGTCGGATCGCCCGAGGTCACCACGCGGCTCGGCGCCTCGCCCACGATCTGATCGCCTCGCAATATGACGGCGCCATAGGCCTGATCGCCGGAGCGCATCGCTTGGTCGCGCAGCGCGCGCGCCCGCTGCATGGCCTGTTGCAACGACGGTGACGCACCAGCCAAGGCTGGCAGCAGTAGAGGTAGCATAATCAGGCACTGGCGACGAGTAAGCATGGGTTATGTGCCGCGCCGAACGCAAGCCTGACCGGCAGACGTCTGACGAGCTTGCTTTGTCGTGAGCATTCCGTTGACGGCTAGACGTTCGAGGTAAGCGGACTGCCGAAGGCAGGTCCGCTTGACCGACGGGCTAGGCCTCACTCGCCGCTCGCCCCAAGTGTGATGACTACATTGCCTCTCTTGTGGCCCTGATCGACGTACCGGTGCGCGGCGACCATCTGCTCGAAGGAATAGCAGCGGTCAATGACGGGCAAGAAGTTTCCCGACGCGGCAAGTTCGGCAAGCTGGTGAAGGTACTCATTGCGCTCAGCCGCCGGTCCGGCGACGACTTTCTTGCCACTCGTCATCGTGTGCCACGGCGCGCGCAGGAGTTCCGGGAGGCTGGCAAGAACGAGAAGCAGGCGTCCGCCGCTGGATAGCGAAGTGCCGCTGCGGGCGAACGGCGCGGTGCCCACGGTGTCGACGATCACGTCATAGGGCTCGCCTGACTTGGCGAAGTCGTGCTCGGTGTAGTCAATCACCTGGTCCGCACCGATGGATCGCACGAGGTGGAGGTTGGCGGTGCTGCAAACCCCAGTCACGTGCGCGCCAAAGTGTTTGGCGAGTTGAACCGCCGCAGTGCCAACGGCGCCGGAAGCGCCATTGACGAGCACGCGCTCACCGCTTCGAAGGGCGCCTCTTCGGAAGAAATCCAACATGGTCGATCCGCCAAAGGACAAGGCTGCAGCCTGCTCGTAGCTCAGGTTCGATGGCTTGATTGCGACAGCGCCATTTGCAGGCATGCACTTGTACTCAACGTAAGCGCCCATGCCGCCGCCCGGGAAAGCAAAGACCTGATCGCCGACCTTGAATGACGTCACGGCCTTTCCCACCGCTTCAACATCGCCTGCGAGTTCTGTTCCAAGAATCTGTTGCCTGGGTACTCTGATCCCAAAGACGAGGCGCCCAAGAAAGCCGAAGCCCGGAGGCATCTTCAGGCTACGCACTCGCCAGTCTGCCGCGCTGACAGTGGCCGCACGGACCCGAATCAGAAGTTCGTGGTCCCCTGGGATTGGCTTCGGAACGTCGCTCATCTCGAGCACTTCGGGAGGCCCGTATCTCTTGTAGATGAATGCTTTCAAAACTTTAACCTCTACGCGGCATGCTCGAATGAAAAGAGTTGCGTGGGCTCGTGGGCCCAACGTCCGCGATCAGCCGCCCGCATTCCGGTCGGCTGCATCGCGCGGTTAGATTCCGATGATCTCATTGAGACCCTCGACGACTTGCGTAACCTCCTCGGGCGAGACACGGCCAAGTTTCGCACCGATGCGTTCGACGGAAAGTGTGCGAATCTGGCTGATCTTGACCCAAGAACGCTTCGGTAGTTTTGCCGCCTGCAACTCGAGGGTGAGAGGAAAACCGGCGCGTTGTGGCTGGCTGGTCAATGCC
>JANNXB010000238.1:0-5112 GCA_031409355.1 Betaproteobacteria bacterium
GGTCAAATTCTTTCTGTGCAAGGCGGGTCTCAGATACGCATTCGTCGCGCTCCAGCGCCGGCCTTTGCGCTGGGTCATCTGGAAGGGGGCGCAGCCGGTGTTGTCGCCGCCGTTGAAGGACCGGATCGGGACGATGCCGCACTCGGCCGCCGCCTTTTGCCACGCATCGACAATTTCCCAGCGCACGCGCGGGTCCTCGATGTGCAGGTCGGATTCGAGCTTGCCGAAGTAGGGCAGCACGTCGTCCCAGGACCAGTCCTCGTTGCCGAGGGACGCCCAGTGGTCGTAGTCCTCCTTCTGGCCGCGCATGTAGATCATGGCGTTGATCGAGGAGCAGCCGCCCAGCACGCGCCCGCGCGCGTAGTGGATCGAGCGCCCCGCGAGGTGCGCATCGGGCTCGGTCTTGTAGCACCAGTCGGTGCGCGGATTGGCGATGGTGAAGAGGTAGCCCACCGGCACGTCGATCCAGAACCAGTCGTCCTGGCCGCCGGCTTCGAGCAGCAGCACCGAGACGGAGGGATCGGCCGAGAGCCGGTTGGCGAGCAGGCAGCCGGCGCTGCCCGCGCCGGCGATGACGTAGTCGAAGCTGCCCAGCGTCCTCACTTCGTTTTCTTTTCTGCGTCCTTGGGCATCTCGACCGGCGGCTTGAGCTTCAGCGTCGGCAAGGAGGCGGCATCGGAGGGCATCGTCGTGACCCGGTCCGGGACCGGGCCGGCATCCTTCAGGCCCTGCTTGTCGCAGGCTTCGTTCGAATACGTGATGCGCCCCTGCGCATCCGTGCACTTGTACATGGTGGTTTGCGCTGCGGCGCCCGCCGAGCACAGCGCCAGGATAGCGAACAGGGTGCGTCGCATGAAGGGGATTCTACTCAAGTAGAGACGGCCTCGCCGAGGACATCATCACGGCGCTGGCGCGCGCTGGGCTGCCGGACTGATCTACCGGTACTCGGCCTCGCGCTCGTGCCGCGCCGACGCAAGGTATACGGCTCTGGAACTCCGGTAGTAGAGAATCCAGAAATCACCGAGCAACCACTCGCGCGCCTGCAAACGGCGGCGCGCGGTCAGCGGCGCGAGGCGGTTGAGCCAGCTCTTTTCCGCTTCGCTCTGGATCAGGCTCAGTTGCGCGGGCCGGCCGATGTCGGGCTGCGCGGCGAGGAGGCGGGGAAGGTCGATTTCGACCAGATCGATCAGGCGCAGGGCGCGCGTGCCGGCATCAGGGTGCAGGTGGCGCAGGCTGTCGTAGTGATCGAGCAGCGCATCCAGCGCGCGCTCGAAACGCCGCGTCGCCACGACGGGCAAGCGGCGCGGCGCGCTCACGTGCTCACGTGCCGGCAATGCGCTTCGCCCTGGCGCGCAATCGCGCGAGCCGTGGTTTGAAATCGTCCCAGGCATAGACGCGTCCCGCGTCAATGTCTTCCGCCGCCTCGACCAGCGCCCTGAGCATGGACAGGTGCTCGGCCTCCCGGTAGCGCCGGTAATCGTCCAGCTGGCCGGCGGTGATCAGGGCGACGTAGCTCTCGCCGTTCTTGGTGAAGACCTTCTCCTGCCCGGATTTCGAGACATCGTCGGCCAGCTCGGTCAGGCGCGCGCGCGCGCGCGAGATCGGGACGATGTTCTTGGTGGTGATCGCGCTCATGCGGGCTCCGCTACAGAATATTGATGCAAGATTGTGTACCCTCTGTACCTGCCAGGCAAGCACGGGCCGGCCAGCCCTGCGGCGCTGCGCTAGGAGTGCCTTGCCCGGGCGGTGCGCGTTGTGTAGACTGTTGTGTAAGGAGTCACACATGGCCACCAATCTCTCGCTGGATCCGGATCTTCTCGATCGCGCCGTGAAGGTGAGCGGGGAGCGCACAAAAAAGGCCGCCGTGACGCGCGCGCTGGAGGAGTTCATCGCCCGCCGCCGGCAGAAGCACCTGATCGAGCTGATGGGCAAGCTCGAATGGGACAAGTCGTTCGACTACAAGGCCGAGCGCTCGCGGCGGTGACCCTGCTCGTCGACACCAGCGTCTGGTCGCTTGCGCTGCGGCGCGACGCCCCCGCTGCTTCGCCGCAAGTGCGAGCATTGCGCGTCGCGCTCGACGGCGCCGAGATGGTGGTCACCACCGGACTGGTGCTGCAGGAACTGCTGCAGGGTTTCGCCGGCCCGCGCGCGCGCTCGGATATCATCGAGCGGTTTGCGGCGCTGCCGTTTCTCAGTCCCGACCGGGAAGATCATGTCGAGGCCGCCGAAGTCCGGAATCGGTGCCGGCGCGCCGGCGTACAGGTCGGCACTATCGACGCCTTGCTCGCGCAACTCTGCATCCGCCACAACCTGACCCTGCTGACGACGGACATGGACTTCGTCCGTGCCGCGTCGCACTGCCCCTTGCGGGTCTGGAAGTAGGCCCATTGGTGGCGCTTGCGATTCAAAAGGAAATCAATGCCGCTGGCGAGACCATTCCCGAGGATCGCCGCATGCGCTTTCGCGTCGGCGTGCACCTCGGCGACGTGATCGAGAAGGCGGATGGCACGATTTACGGTGATGGCGTGAACATCGCCGCACGGCTGGAGGGTCTCGCGGAGCCGGGCGGCATCACGGTCTCCGAATCGGTGCAGACCGCGGTGCGCACCGACGGCGCGGTCGCAGGGAAACTGCAAGCTTCAGCCGCCGGGAGCATACTTGCGCTGCCCGACAAGCCTTCGATCGCAGTGCTGCCCTTCCACAAGCCCGAGCACATGCAGATGCTGCTCGACAGCTTGCGCAAGGCGGGCCTCGGAGTCCGGCCATGAATCGGCAGGAAGCCAAGGCGGCAGCATTCCGGGAACTGCACGCGCGCGAGCGGCCTTTCCTTATCCCGAACCCGTGGGACCGGGGATCGGCGCTGATCCTCGAGAGCATGGGCTTCGAGGCGCTGGCGACCACCAGCCTCGGCGTGGCGAACATGCTGGGGGTGCGCGACGTGACCCTGAAGCAGGTTCTGGACAACTGCCGCGACATCTGCGAGGCGACGAGCCTGCCGGTGAACGCGGACCTGGAGAACTGCTTCGCCGACGAGCCGCGCGAGGCGGCGAAGGCGATCCGGCTCGCCTGCGAGCACGGCGCGGTGGGCGGTTCGATCGAGGATTCGAGCGGCGACGCGTCCAAGCCGATCTACGACTTCAATCTCGCACTCGAGCGCGTGCAGGCCGCCGTCGAGGTCGCGCGCTCGTTGCCCGTGCCTTTCATGCTCACCGCGCGTGCCGAGAACTTCCTGCACGGCAGGAAAGACATGGACGACACCATCCGCCGGCTGCAGGCCTTCGAGGCCGCCGGCGCGGACGTGCTCTACGCGCCGGGGCTCTACAGCCTGGAAGAAATGCGCACCATCACCTCGGCGCTGAAGAAGCCGTTCAACGCGGTGATGGGATTCGCCGATCCGACGATCACGCTGGAGCAACTCGGCAAGGCCGGCGTGAAGCGCGTGAGCATCGGCGGAGGGCTGAACCGCGTCGCCCTGAAAGCCTTCATGGACGCGGCCAAGCAGATGCGCGACGGCAACTTCGGCTTCATCACCTCGATGGCGCCGATGGCCGAAGTCAGGGACGCCTTTCAGCGTCCCCGCAAGACTTAACCTCGGCTTACCCCACGCGGGTACTGCAGCGGCCCCTGGCGTGGAGCCTCGGGTTGCTTCGCCTGAGACGCCGGAGCCGCATGCTGCTGCTTGGGCGCTGCATGTTGCGGGCGCGAATTTGAATTTCTATTTCCAGGTCTTCCAGCATTGGCGCCAGCGCCGCCACGGCGATGGTTCTGCTGCTGCGGGCGCTGGTGCTGTTGCGGACGACGGCCGCGCTGCGGCTGCGGCTCTCTCGGCTGCTGGTGCAGCGGGTTGCCCGGCTCGAAGCCCGCGATGACGCGCAACTCAACCTTGCGGCCCATGAGCTTTTCGATATCCACCATCAGCGGCCGGTCGTCGAAGGCGACCAGCGACACGGCTTCTCCTGACGAGCCCGCGCGGCCGGTGCGGCCGATGCGGTGCACGTAGTCTTCCGACACGTGCGGCAAGTCGAAGTTGACCACGTGCGGCAGTTCATCGATGTCGATGCCGCGCGCGGCGATATCCGTCGCCACGAGGACCTGCAGGTCATTGTCCTTGAAGCGCTTGAGCACCTTGGTGCGCTGCGGCTGGCTCTTGTTGCCGTGGATCGCGTCGGCCTGGATGCCGCTCTTGTCGAGCGCTTCCGCGAGGCGGTTCGCGCCGCGCTTGGTCTTGGTGAACACCAGCACCTGCTGCCAGTTGTTCGTCTTGATGAGGTGTGCGAGCAGGTCCTTCTTGCGCGACTGGTCCACCGGGTGCTGTACTTGCGCGACCAGCTCGGCCGGCGTGTTGCGGCGCGCGACCTCGACCAGCTGCGGGTTCTGCATGAAGGTGCCCGCGAGCTTGCGGATCTCTTCCGGGAACGTTGCCGAGAACATCAGGTTGTGGCGCTGCTTCGGCAGCAGGTTGATGATGCGGCGGATGTCGTGGATGAAGCCCATGTCCAGCATGCGATCGGCCTCGTCCAGCACCAGGATCTCGACGTGGCGCAGGTCGATGGTCTTCTGCTGCACGTGGTCCAGCAGCCGGCCCGGCGTCGCCACGACGATGTCGACGCCGCGGCGCAGGTCCTGGATCTGCGGGTTGATGTTCACCCCGCCAAAAATCGTGATCGAGCGCAGCGGCTTGTACTTGCCGTACACGCGCACGCTCTCCTGCACCTGCGCCGCCAGCTCGCGCGTCGGCACCAGGATCAGGCAGCGCACATTCCTGCCCGGGCCCTTCTTGTTTAGGATCTGGAGCAGCGGCAGCGTAAAGCCCGCCGTCTTGCCGGTTCCCGTCTGCGCCGCGGCAAGCAGATCCTTGCCTGCGAGCACGACCGGGATGGCTTGCGCCTGGATGGGGGTAGGGACCGTGTAGCCCTGTTCGGACACAGCACGGAGCAGCTCGGCCGAAAGGCCGAGCGAATCAAACGACGTAGTAATGGTATTTCTCCTGAACGATCGGCCTGGGAGGATTTACAGCCTCCAACCGGTTCAGGACGAAATGTCTTTGTAAGCTAAAGGAACGCTAACCGGATGACGCGAGAAGTATTGCTGCGTTGCATTATACACGAATCC
>JANNXB010000239.1:0-3489 GCA_031409355.1 Betaproteobacteria bacterium
GTTCGAAGAGAACGCCCCGCACTGCATGTGGATGAAGAACACCCTGATCCCCCTGTCGGTGGCCTTCATCGATGAATCCGGCGCGATCATCAATATCGCCGACATGCAGCCGCACAGCGAGCAGTCGCATTGCGCCGCGCGCCCCGCTCGCTACGCGCTGGAAATGAACAAGGGTTGGTTCGCGCAACGCGGCATCAAGCCCGGCGCCAAATTGCGCGGCCTGGAAAAACTCGCGCCGCGCTAGAAACGGAAACGGGGCCGAAGCCCCGTTGCCATTCGTGCCAGGTCAGCTTGTTCTACAGGCCGGCATTCTGCTGTGCCACCATGCAGTACAGCATGGGAATGGATAACATCGTGTTGAAGCGCGAAGTCAGCATCGCCAGGCGCGCGGCCTTGGCCTTCTCGGGCGCCTCCACCGTCACGATGCCGAGGGCCTTCTTCTGATTCGGCCAGATGATGAACCAGACATTGAACGCCATGATCAGGCCCAGCCACATGCCGATGCCGATGGCGGTGAACGGCGCCTGCAGCGTGAGCAGCGCACCGATGTATTTGCTCATCGCCGCGAGCAGCAGGCCGGTCACCACCGTGGCGAGCGCTGCCCAGCGGAACCAGAACAATACCTCGGGTGCGATTACCTTGGAGATCGCCGGCTTGTGCTCGTCGGGAATCTTCGGCATCGAGGGGATCTGCACGAAGTTCAGGTACCACAGCAGCCCGATCCACATCACTCCGGAGAGCACGTGAAGGTAGCGCATGAAGAACGTTCCCCATGCGTGATCCATCTTGCCGAAAGTGCCGGCGATGCCGAGGATAATCGCGAGGATCACGACCCCTGCAATGATGGTGCGGCCTAGGGACTGGAAGATTGCGCCCATGAATTTCTCCTCTTGATCTTCTATGGAGAGAGCAAAAAGTGTATCACGACCCCCGCAGTTCCCGCCCCGGGCCGCCCTGCTCGAGCCCTTGGCTGTAGCGCGACATCGCGTAGCAGAAAACGAAATAGACGGCGGAAGCGAACACGTAGGCCTCGATGCCGAAGCCGGCCCATTTCGGATCCTGCAGCGAAATCTTGATCGTGCTAAGGAGGTCGAACAGGCCGATGATCAGCACCAGCGAGGTGTCCTTGAACAGGCCGATGAAGGTGTTGACCAGCGGCGCGATGGACAGGCGCAAAGCCTGCGGCAGGATGACGTGCACGGTGCGCTGCGCATAGCTCAGGCCGAGCGCCTCCGCCGCCTCGTACTGGTGGTGCGGGATCGCCTGCAGCCCGCCGCGCACCACTTCGGCGAGGTAGGCGGCGGCGAACAGGATCAGGGCGAGCTGCGCGCGCAGCAGCTTGTCGATGGTCAGGCCCGCCGGCAGGAACAGCGGCAGCATCACCGAGGCCATGAACAGCACGCTGATCAGCGGCACGCCGCGGATCAATTCGATGTAGGCGACGCAGGCCGCGTGCACCACCGGCAGCCGTGAGCGGCGTCCGAGCGCGAGCAGGATGGAGAGCGGGAAGGCGAACGCCATGCCGAAACTGGCGAGGATCAGCGTGAGGATCAGGCCGCCCCAGCGCTCGTTCTCGACGTAGGCGAGGCCGAACACGCCGCCCCACATCAGCAGCGCGATGAGCGCGAGCCCGGCGACCCAGATCGCCGACAGCCACCAATTCCAGAATCTTTTCAGGGAAGAAAAGACCCAAAGAGAAACCAGTATTGCTGTCGCCAGGGCTGGGCGCCAGTGCTGCTCGAACGGATAGGTGCCGAAGAGCATGAAGCGGTGCTTCTCGCCGATGAACGCCCAGCAGGCGCCTTCAGCCTCGCGGCAGGCGCTCGAATCGGGCGCGCGCCAGACGGCCGACAGCAGCGCCCAGTCGACGAACGGCGGCACCAGCTTCCACGCGAGCCAGAAAATCGCGAGCGTCGCCAGGGCGCTCGGCCAGCTGGAGAACAGGTTGGCGCGGAGCCAGGAAACAGCCTTGCTCATGGCCTGAGTCCCATCATGGTCTTAGTCCCTTAAGCGCGACGCGCCGGTTGTACCAGTTCATGAAGGCCGAGATCGACAGGCTGATGGTGAGGAACACCGCCATGATGATGGCGACGCCTTCGATCGCCTGGCCGGTCTGGTTCATGGTGGTATTGGCGATCGAGACCAGGTCCGGATAGCCGATCGCCACCGCGAGCGAGCTGTTCTTGGCGAGGTTCAGGTACTGACTGGTGAGCGGCGGCACGATCAGGCGCAGCGCCTGCGGCAGCACCACGAAGCGCAGCGCGCTGCGGCGCGTGAGGCCCATCGAATACGCGGCGTCCACCTGGCCGCGCCCGACCGAGAGCACGCCCGCGCGCACGATCTCGCCGATGAAGGCGGCGGTGTAGGTCACCAGGCCGACCAGCAGCGCCGCGAACTCAGGGCTGAGCGCGGCACCGCCGGTGAAGTTGAAGCCGCTCAACACCGGCGTGCTCCACGGCGTCGGGAAAGCGATGCCGCGGTTGCTTAGGAACACGTTCGCAATCGGCTGCAAAGCGTCGCCCGGATCGGGCAGGTTCTCGGTGATGACCGCATACCAGAAGAACAGCTGCACCAGCAGCGGCACGTTGCGGATCACCTCGACGTAGCCGGAGGCGAGCTTCGCCAGCAGCCAGTTGGGCGACAGGCGCGCGAGCCCCACCAGCGTGCCGAGCAGCGTGGCGAGCACCACCCCGATCGCGGCCACGCGAAACGTGTTCCACAGGCCGACGCCCAATGCCCGCAGGTAGCTGTCGGCGGCGCCGTAGGCGATCGCGCCGGTCTCGCCGATCTCGAATCCCGCTTCGCGCCAGAGGAACGCGAAGCCGCTGGCGATCTTGCGTGTTTCGAGGTTCTGCGCCGTGTTGTAGGCGAAGAACCAAAGCACCAGGCCGGCCGCGGCGAGCAGCGCGGCCTGGTAGAGCCAAGCCCTCTTTATCGGATCGGCGGCGCGTACATCAGGCCGCCCTTGGTCCAGAGGTTGTTCAGCCCGCGCGTGAAGCCGAGCGGCTTTAGGTGCGTCTCGAAGCTCTCACCGTAATTTCCGACCTGCTTCACGATGTTGAACGCCCACTTGTTGTCCAGCCCGAGCATCTTGCCGATGTCGCCGGTCGCGCCGACGAAGCGCTGCACGCCGGGATCCTTGCTGGCGGCCTGCTGGTCGATATTTTTCGAGCTGAGGCCCATCTCTTCGGCCTCGATCGTCGCGTATAGCGACCACTTGACGATGTCGAACCAGCGATCGTCGCCGTGGCGCACGGCCGGCCCGAGCGGCTCCTTGGAAATCACCTCGGGCAGGATGACGTGGTCCTCGGGTTTCGGCGCGCGCGTGGCGCGCGTCGATACCAGGCCCGAGATGTCGGTGGTGAAGACGTCGCAGCGGCCTGAGAAATACGCGTTCAGCACTTCCGGCAGCGTCTCGATCACCACCGGCTTGAAGGTCATGCCGTTGGCGCGGAAGTAGTCCGAGAGGTTGAGTTCGGTGGTGGTGCC
>JANNXB010000240.1:0-3526 GCA_031409355.1 Betaproteobacteria bacterium
CAGCGTGGTCAGGCCGCCGCCCGAAGTCATGAGGTAGAGCGGGCAACCGAAACCGCGCCGCTTGAGTTCCGATGCGAGGCGGTCGAGGTAACTCGTCATCAGCGGCTGCACGTAGGCGTTGGCGCAGGCAGTGGAGAAGCGCTCGTACTCGCGCATCTCCGGGCAGACCGCGGAGGAGAGCGTGATCGCGACGCCAGGCAAGGCCCTGGCAAGAAGTTCGCCGGCCCGCTTTTCGTGGGCATCGTTCACGTAGGAATGCAGGAAGCCTACCGCGACGGCTTGGACTTTTGCCGTTTTTATTTTTAAAGCAATATCGGAGAAAACCTTTTCATTCAAAGGCGTCCGAATCTCGCCCTTGGCCGTCATTCTTTCTTCTACTGCAAACCGCAAATCCCGCGGCACAAGCGGCTCGGGCAGTTCCAGCTGCAGGTCGTAGTGCTCGTAGCGCTTCTCGTAGCCCATCTCGAGCACGTCGCGGAAGCCGGCGGTGGTGAGGAGCGCGGTCTTCGCGCCCTTGCGTTCGATCAACGCGTTGGTGGCGAGCGTGGTGCCGTGGATCAGGACGCCGATGTCGGCGGCACGCAGCTTCGCCTCGGCCAGCACGCGCGCGATGCCTTCGAGCATGCCTTCCTCGGGCGCGCGCGGCGTGGTGAGGACTTTCGCCGAGTAGCGCCGGCCGCCGTGCTCCAGCACGACATCGGTGAAAGTGCCGCCGATATCGGCGGCAAGGCGGGCGCGCTGCATGGGTCGAATATACTTCATGGGAAATCGGGGTCAGAGCCCGATTCCCCGCTCCTATCGAAATCGGGCTCTGACCCCGATTTCCGGGAAGGGCGGCGATGGAGGCGATAGGCGGAACGGAGCAGATTCTGCGCCACGTGCTCGGCCTGGTCGCGGCAGTCGTTTTCGGCGCCCTCATCGGATTCGAGCGCCAGTTGCGCAAGCATCCCGCGGGACTGCACACCAACGCGCTGGTCGCGCTCGGCGCGGCCGCCTACGTGACCGCAGCGGTGCTGATTGGAGACGACACCGGGCCGGCGCGCGTCGCCGGACAGGTTGTGACCGGCGTGGGTTTTCTCTGCGCCGGCCTCATCTGGCACGAGGGCGGCACCGTGCGCGGCATGAATACCGCGGCCACGGTGTGGTGTTCGTGCGCGGTTGGCGTGTTTGCCGGCTTCGGGATGATAGGGTGGGCAGCGCTGGTCACGGCGCTGGTGGTACTGGCGAATATCGTCCTGCACTATATCGAGCATCGAATTGACGGAGCCGCCAAGTAAGCCAGGCGCTCACGAGGCTACTGCAGCACGTAGCCCGAATCGCGGATCACCGGGCCCCAGTGCTTTAGCGCGTCTTCGACCCAGGTGCGCAGGACCTCCGGTTCCGCCGGCGAGGGCTCGATGCCGAGCGTGGCGAAGCGCTCGCGCGCTTCCGGCGTTTCCATCGCGATGCGCACCGCGGCGTTGATGTTCGTCACGAGGGTGTGGGGCATGCCGGCCGGGCCGAAGAAGGCGAGCCAGCCGTTGCGGTCGATGCCTTTCAGCCCCAGTTCCTGGAAGGTCGGGATGTCCGGCGCGGCGCGCGCGCGCCGCGTGCCCGATACTGCCAGCACGCGCAGCTGGCCCGAACGATGGTGTTCGATCAGGTCGGTGAGCGAGCCGAAGCCGATCGGGACATGGCCGCCGATCAGGTCCTGCACCAGCGGCGCGCCGCCCTTGTAGGGGATCGGCAGCAGTTCCACCTTGAGCGCCGTGCCGACGATCAGGCCCGCGAACTGCGGGATGCTGCCCGCGGCCGGAATGCCGAAGTTGTGCTGCCCCGGATTGGCCTTCAGCCATGCGGCGAGGTCCCTGAGGCCGCGGATGCCGGACTGCGAACTGGCCGCCATTGCGTGGTAGTACTGCCCCACGCCGGCGATCGGCGTGAAGTCCCGGAGTGGGTCGTAGCCGGGCTCCCGGAAGGTGAGCGGGATCGTCACATGGGTATGGTCGATCGTCAGCATCACCAGCGTGCCGTCGGGCGCCGCGTTCTTCAGCCGGATGGCCGCGACCTGGCCGCCGTTGCCGGGCCGGTTCTCGATGATGATCGGCCGGCCGAGCAGCTCGCGCATCTTCTCGTTCAGGACGCGCGCCACGATGTCAGTGGCGCCCCCGGTCGGGAATCCGACCAGCACGCGCATGAGACGGCTGTCCGCCTGCGCGACTGCAAGGCCCGGAAACGCCGCCAGGATGAGGAACAGCAACCCGCTTTTGAAACTCATGCCCCGATCTCTCCGGCAGGCGCGCGCGTTCGACTATTCTACGGCGCGCCTCGACGGCAAGGCGGGCACTCCTCTTCAGGCCGAATATACTTGATGCAATGAGCCCGGCCCGACGCAGGTATTTCCCGACTTCCGACCGCGTGATCGATTGAAGCAGCGGCGCCGGCTGTTCTACAAGTACGTCGTTCCCATCATCGGCATCGTGGTGGTCGCGCTGTCGGCGAGCGGCGCCATCAGCATCTACTTCTCGTACCAGGAGACGCGCAGCGCGCTGGTCGCGCTGCAGCGCGAGAAGGCGATCGCGGCGGCGGCGCGCATCGAGAATTTCGTGCGCGAGATCGAGCACCAGATCGGCTGGACCGCGCTGCCGCAGATCGCCAAGGGGGCCAATCCGCTGGAGCTGCGGCGCTTCGACTACACCAAGCTCGGCCGCCAGGTGCCGGCGATCACCGAGTCGAGCTACATCGCCCCGGACGGCTGCCTGCAGGTGCTGGAATCGCGCCTGGCGATGAGCCGCATGGGCGATTGCCTGGAGCGGCTGGGCGATGACCCGCGCGTCACGGTCGCGAGCAGCGGAAAAACCTATTTCGGGCCGGTGTACTTCCGCAAGGAGACCGAGCCCTACATGGCGATCTCGATGCGCGCCGGGCGCGAAGGCGCGGGCGTGACCGCGGTCGAGGTCAACCTGAAGTTCATCTGGGAGGTGGTCCAGCAGATCAGGATCGGCAAGAAGGGCCACGCCTACGTGGTGGACCGCGACGGCCACCTGATCGCGCACCCGGACATCAGCCTGGTGCTGCAGAAGACCGACCTGTCGATGCTGCCGCAGTTGAAAAGCGCGCTCGCCGAACCCGCCGGCGCCGGGGAGCTCGAGCAGGACACCGCCACGGCGCGCGATCGGGCGGGCGGCCAGGTGCTCTCCGCGCACGCGCGCATCGAGAGGCTGGGGTGGATCGTATTCGTCGAGCAGCCGATCGAGGAAGCCTACGCGCCGCTGTACGCGCCGCTGGTCCGGATCGGAATCCTGCTGCTGGCGGGACTTGTCCTGTCGCTGCTCGCGAGCCTCGCGCTCGCGCGCACCATGGTGCGCCCGATAAATGTGCTGCGTGAAGGCGCCGCGGCGATCGCCGCCGGCAACCTCGGCCAGAAAATCGACGTCCGTACCGGCGACGAGCTGCAGGACCTCGCCGAGCAGTTCAACAGCATGGCGGCCAAACTGCAGGAATCCTACGCCGGCCTGGAGCGCAAGGTCGAGGACCGTACCGCCGA
>JANNXB010000241.1:0-3575 GCA_031409355.1 Betaproteobacteria bacterium
GTCGGCGGCGCGCTCGACCACTACCAGTGGACCGCGCTGCTGCGCTCGGTGTCCTCGTTCGAGACCTATCGCACGCTGTACCGCGACCAGATCCTGCCGATAAACGTGGCGCAGCTCCTGATCCTCGAGCGCCGCATGCCCAGGTCGCTCGCCGCCTGCTTCGACCAGGTGACGCAGGCGATGGAGCGCATCGAGGGGCACGACCGCGCCGCCAAGCGACTCGCGAGCGAGCTGCACGCGCGCCTGACCCACGCCGACATCGAGGAGATATTCCAGAGCGGACTGCACGAGTACCTGACGGAATTCATCGCCGACATGAACGAGCTGGCGGTGCGGATCCAGCGTGCCTATCTGGGAACAGCTTAGGCATGTCAATTCACGTCGCCCTGAGCCACGTCACGCACTATCGCTACGACCGCCCGATCATGCTCGGCCCGCAGGTGGTGCGGCTGCGCCCCGCGCCGCACGCGCGCACCCCGGTGCTCTCGTATTCGCAGCGCGTCACGCCGGTGAAGCACTTCCTCAACTGGCAGCAGGACCCGCAGGCCAACTGGCTTGCGCGCCTGGTGTTTCCCGAGCCGGTGCGCGAATTCAGGATCGAGATCGACCTGGTGGCCGAAATGTCGGTCATCAACCCGTTCGATTTCTTCCTCGAGCCGAGCGCCGACAATTTCCCGTTCCGCTACGACGCCGGCCTGCTGCACGAACTGGCGCCCTACCTGGTGCGGGGCGCGCTGACGCCGCGCTTCAAGCGCTACCTGGACGCCGTGCCGCGGATCCCGACACCGACGGTGGACTTCCTGGTGGCGCTAAACATGCGCGCGGCGAAGGACATCAAGTACCTCATCCGCATGGAACCCGGGATCCAGACGCCGGAGGAAACCCTTTCCAGCGCGGCCGGTTCCTGCCGCGATTCGGGCTGGTTGATGGTGCAGCTGCTACGCCACCTGGGCATCGCGGCGCGCTTCGTTTCCGGCTACCTGATCCAGCTAAAGCCCGACGTGAAGTCGCTCGACGGACCCTCGGGGACCGACGTGGACTTCACCGACCTGCACGCCTGGTGCGAGGCCTACCTGCCGGGGGCCGGCTGGGTGGGGCTGGATGCGACCTCGGGCCTGTTCGCGGGCGAAGGCCACATTCCCCTTGCCTGTTCGCCGGAGCCCTCCAGCGCCGCGCCGGTCACCGGCGCCACCGAGAAAGCCGAAGTCGAGTTCACCCACCACATGCGCGTCGAGCGCGTCTGGGAAGCGCCGCGCGTAACCAAACCCTACAGCGACGAGCAGTGGCGGGAGATCGATGCGCTCGGCAAGGCGGTCGACGCCGAACTCGGGGAGCGCGACGTGCGCCTCACCATGGGCGGCGAGCCGACCTTCGTCTCGGCCGACGACCACGACGGCGCCGAATGGAACACCGAGGCGATGGGACCGACCAAGCGCAAGCTGGGGACGAATCTCCTCTTTCGATTGAAGGAAAAGTACGCAAAGCAGGGACTCCTCCATTTCGGCCAGGGCAAGTGGTATCCGGGTGAGCCGCTGCCGCGCTGGTCGCTGTCGTGCTTCTGGCGCAAGGACGGCGAGCCGGTATGGAACGATCCGGCATTGGTCGCGAGCGAGGAGGCAGGCGGCAGCACCGATGAAAAGCAGGCCGCGCTGTTTCTGCGCGCCCTGGCCGCGCGACTCGGGCTGGACGCGCAGAACGTTTTCCCCGCGTTCGAGGACGCCTGGTACTACCTGTGGCGCGAGCGCAAGCTGCCCTCGAACGTCGACCCCCTCGATGCGCGCCTCGCAGATCCTCTCGAACGCGCACGCCTGCGCAAGATCTTTCAACAAGGGCTGGACAGGATTGCGGGTTTTGTATTTCCCATAGGAAGGGAAAACAACACCTGGCGGTCCGGCGCCTGGTTCCTGCGCGACGAGCGCTGCTACCTCGTCCCGGGCGACTCGCCGCTCGGCCTGCGCCTGCCGCTCGATTCCCTGCCCTGGGCCGCGGCCGCCGACCAGCCAATGATCCACGCGCCGGACCCATTCCAGAAGCAGCGCGTTCTGCCACGCCGGGAAATAATTTTTTCTCAAGTTACAACAGGAAAAACCACAACCACGACAAACCAGGCTCCCGCCCCTTTCGAGTCCGCCGCGGAGATCACGCGCACCGCGATCTGCGCCGAGCCGAGGAACGGCGTCCTCTACATCTTCATGCCGCCCGCCGGCGCACTCGAGGACTACCTTGAACTGGTCGCCGCGGTCGAAGCAACCGCTGCCGAGCTAAAGCTCCCCGTGATCCTGGAGGGATACGAACCGCCGCGCGATCCGCGCCTGGAAGTGCTGCGCATCACCCCCGACCCGGGCGTGATCGAAGCCAATGTCCAGCCGGTGAAAAGCTGGGCAGAACTGGTGGACAACACCACCTTTCTCTACGACGTCGCGCGCGAAACGCGCCTCACCACCGAGAAGTTCATGCTCGATGGCCGCCATGCCGGCACCGGCGGTGGCAACCACTTCGTGCTGGGCGGGCCGAGCGCCGCCGATTCGCCCTTCCTGCGCCGGCCCGACCTGCTCGCCAGCCTGATTGCCTTCTGGCACAACCACCCGTCGTTGTCGTACCTGTTCTCGGGCATGTTCATCGGCCCGACCAGCCAGCACCCGCGCGTCGATGAAGCGAGGAACGATTCAGTTTATGAACTCGAAATCGCTTTTAGGGAATTGGAAAAGCAATCGAATGATTCAATGCCCCCCTGGCTGGTCGACCGGCTTTTCCGCAACCTGCTGATCGACGCCACCGGCAACACCCATCGCTCCGAGTTCTGCATCGACAAGATGTACTCGCCCGACGGCCCGACCGGCCGGCTCGGCCTGCTGGAGCTGCGCGGCTTCGAAATGCCGCCGCACGCGAGGATGTCCCTGACGCAGCAGCTGCTGCTGCGTGCCTTCATCGCCCGCTTCTGGAAGAAACCGTACCGGCCGAAGAAGCTCGCGCGCTGGGGCACCGAACTGCACGACCGCTTCATGCTGCCGCACTTCGTCTGGCAGGACTTCGAAGACGTGATCCACGAAACCGCCGAGGCCGGCTTTGCGCTCAAGGCCGAATGGTTCGCGCCGCATTTTGAATTCCGTTTCCCGCGCGTCGGCGAATTCGCCGCGCGCGGCGCGCGCTTCGAGCTGCGCACGGCGCTCGAGCCCTGGAACGTGCTGGGCGAGGAAAGCGCCGCCGGCGGCGTCGCCCGTTATGTGGATTCCTCGCTCGAGCGCCTGCAGGTCCGCGCCACCGGCATGAGCGGCGAGCGACATGTCCTCACCTGCAACGGCCGCGCCATCCCGCTGCAGCCCACGGGCAACGTGGGCGAATTCGTCGCCGGGGTGCGCTACCGCGCCTGGCAACCCTGGTCGGCGCTGCACCCCACCATCGGCGTGCACGCGCCGCTCAACTTCGACCTCGTCGACAGCTGGATGAGCAAGTCCATGGGCGGCTGCCAGTACCACGTCGTCCACCCCGGCGGCCGCGCGCACGAGGATTTCCCCGTCAACGCCTACGCCGCCGAAGGCCGGCGCCTCGCGCGCTTCTCGCGCGTCGCGCGTACC
>JANNXB010000242.1:0-2122 GCA_031409355.1 Betaproteobacteria bacterium
GGCTTCGCCCTCTTCGTGGTGATGGGCATCAACACGCACGCCATCACGCACATGAAGGAAGGCCTGGGCTACACCATCGAGGCGGCGGCCTTCGCCATCATGCTGCAGACGGTGGCGCAGTTGGCGGGCGTGGGCATTGGCGCCTGGGTCGGCGACCGCTACGACAAGCGCCGGCTCTCGGCGCTGTGCATGCTCGGGCACATGCTCGGGCTCCTGTGCCTCACCTATGCGACAAACACGGCGATGATCGTCGCCTACGCCGTGCTGCACGGCGTCGCTTGGGGCTTTCGCGGGCCGATGATGCAGGCGCTGCGCGCGGACTACTTCGGCCGCAGCGCGATCGGCATGATCCTCGGCCTCTCCTTCATGATCATGGTGATCGGCCAGGTCGGCGGCCCGATGATCGCCGGCATCATGGCCGACATGACCGGCAACTACCGCGCCGGCTTCACCACGCTCGCGCTGCTCGCGGGCCTCGGTTCTATTTTCTTCCTGCTGGCGAAGCGGCCTGCTCTTCCTTCCTCGTGATTACCCGCCCTTTGATCACCTTCACCCGGTCGCCGGCCTTCCACTGCGGCGCGCCCCAGTCCTGCAGCACGCGCACCGTGCCGTCGTCGTGCACCACCGAGGTTTCGTAGATCCGGGATTGCCGGCTGCCTGAAGCCGGGGCGCCGCCCAGCGCGGCGAGCAGCGTCACGGTGCCTTCCGCGCGGCTGCCTTCGAGCGCCTGGCCGGGCGCTGGCGCGACTTCGCTCACGCGCTCGACCACGCCGCAGATGCTGCACGACTCGGCCGCGGCGCGATCCCCCGGCGCCCCCATGCGCGCTTCCATTGTCAGGAGCGAGAACCATGCGGCGACCAGGGCGAAGCCCGCGCCCATCACGAGCGCGGTGATCAGGGATTCATGCTTGTGAAAGTTCATAGGCACCTCCGACTGGAGCCTAGCGACTGCGCGAGCGATCCGTCAGCGAACTAGTTGGCTGTTTTCCGTCGCCGCAAACCGACATGAGGCTAAGATTGAGGCACTGCGTCACGCGGGAGTGCAATTAGATGGACCTGGAACTCGGCAAGCGGCGCGCGTTGGTGACGGGCTCCACGGCGGGCATCGGCTACGCCATCGCGCGCGGCCTCGCGGCCGAAGGCGCGCAGGTGGTCATCACGGGCCGCACCCAATCCTCGGTGGACGGCGCGCTCGCGCGCCTGCGCAAGGAACTGCCCAAGGCCAGTGCCGAGGGCATCGCCGCCGACTGCGCCACGGCGGAGGGCGCGCAGGCGGTGTTCGCGCAGGTTGCCGAAGTGGACATCCTCGTCAACAACCTCGGCATCTACGGCCGAATGGCGTTCTTTGATATTCCCGACACCGAGTGGCAACGCTACTTCGACGTAAACGTGTTGTCAGGGATACGCTTCGCGCGCCGCTATGCGCCGGCGATGGCCAAGCGCGGCTGGGGCCGGATCCTCTTCATCTCGAGCGAGTCGGGCCTGAACATCCCGCGCGAGATGATCCACTACGGTATGTCGAAGACCGCGCAGCTCGCCATCTCGCACGGCCTGGCGATGGAGCTCACCGGCACCGGCGTCACCGTCAACGCGGTTCTGCCCGGCCCCACGCGCACCGAGAACACCGAGAAGCTGCGCGCCGAACGTGCCAAGGCGGCCGGCAAGACCGTGGCCGAGATCGAGGAAGGTTTCTTCCGCGACTACCGCCCCACGTCGATCCTGCGGCGCTTCACCTCCGCCGACGAAGTCGCCAACCTGGCCGTCTACCTCTGCGGCGCGGGCGCCTCAGCCACCACCGGCGCCGCGCTGCGCGCCGATGGCGGCGTCGTCAACCAGATCATGTGATGACCACTCTGCGCATCGGCGCGGCTACGGCCGCGCGCATCGAGGAAAGCTACGAGCCGAATTTCGACGCCGCGCGGTTTTTTCCGGACTGGGACCCGGCGGTACTCCAGGAACACGCGAGCTGGCTGCTGCCCGACCACTACGACCCGGCTTCCGGGATGCTCAAGCTGAGCGTGCACAGCTGGCTCCTCACGGTGGGCGGCAAGCGCATCCTCATCGACGCCTGCGTCGGCAACCACAAGCCGCGGCCGGTGCGGCCGCTGTGGCACATGATGAA
>JANNXB010000243.1:0-1639 GCA_031409355.1 Betaproteobacteria bacterium
CAGCACGAGCTTCTTCTATGCGCACACCGACCAGTGGCGCTACGAGAAGCTGGGCATGGAGGAAGTGATCTCGCCGCTCGCCGACAAGAAGTTGTATGGCGGCACCATGATCGACTACAACGTGCGCGCCGAGCGCATGGGATGGCTGCCGTCCGCGCCGCAGCTGCAGACCAATCCGCTGCAGGTCGTGCGCGAAGCGCAGGCCGCCGGCGTCGATCCGAAAGAGTATGCGGTCAAGGCGCTGAAAGACGGCTCGCTGAAGATGAGCTGCGAGGATCCCGACCACGAGGCCAACTGGCCGCGCAACATGTTCGTCTGGCGCTCCAACCTGCTCGGCTCCAGCGGCAAGGGGCACGAGTATTTCCTAAAGCACTTGTTGGGGACGAGCCACGGGGTGCAGGGCAAGGACCTCGGCAGGGACGACGCCAAGCCCGAGGAGGTGGTCTGGCACGACAAGGCGCCGGAAGGCAAGCTCGATCTGCTGGTGACGCTCGATTTCCGCATGAGCACCACCTGCCTGTACTCGGACATCGTGCTGCCCACGGCCACCTGGTACGAGAAGAACGACCTCAACACCAGCGACATGCATCCGTTCATCCATCCGCTGTCCACGGCGGTGGACCCGGCTTGGCAGTCGAGGAGCGACTGGGACATCTACAAGGGCTTCGCGAAAAAATTCAGCGAAGTCTGCGTCGGCCACCTCGGCGTCGAGAAGGAGCTGGTGCTGACCCCGCTCATGCACGACACGCC
Source organism: Betaproteobacteria bacterium (assembly GCA_031409355.1). Lineage (GTDB taxonomy): Bacteria > Pseudomonadota > Gammaproteobacteria > Burkholderiales > SG8-39 > RBG-16-66-20. Next base: position 751 of record JANNXB010000243.1, read on the forward strand.
GGGCGAGCTCGGCCAGGCCTTCGAAGTGAAGGACTGGAAGAAGGGCGAGTGCGAACTGATCCCAGGCAAGACCGCGCCCCAGATCACCGTGGTCGAGCGCGACTACCCGAACGTCTACAAGCGCTTCACCGCGCTGGGGCCCTTGATGGCGAAGCTGGGCAACGGCGGCAAGGGCATTGCATGGAACACCGAAGCTGAAGTGGATTTCCTGAAAGATCTCAACAAGCGCAACGAAAATGGTCTGGCAAGGATTGAAACCGACATCGACGCCTGCGAAGTGGTGCTAACCCTGGCGCCGGAAACCAACGGCCATGTCGCGGTCAAGGCCTGGCAGGCGCTAAGCAAGCAGACCGGCCGCGAACACGCGCACCTGGCGATCCATCGCGAGGACGAGAAAATCCGCTTCCGCGACATCCAGGCGCAGCCGCGCAAGATCATCTCCTCGCCGACCTGGAGCGGCATCGAGTCGGAAACGGTGTCCTACAACGCCGGCTACACCAACGTGCACGAGCTGATCCCGTGGCGCACGCTGACCGGCCGCCAGCAGTTCTACCAGGACCATCCCTGGATGCGCGCCTTCGGCGAAGGCTGCGTGAGCTATCGCCCGCCGGTGGACCTGAAGACCACCGCCGGCATCCACGGCATCCGCAGCAACGGCAACCCGGAGATCCTGCTCAACTTCATCACGCCGCACCAGAAGTGGGGCATCCACTCGACCTACACCGACAACCTGATGATGCTCACGCTCAGTCGTGGCGGGCCCTGCGTCTGGCTCTCCGAGGACGACGCGAAGCGCGCCGGCATCGTCGACAACGACTGGATCGAGCTCTTCAACATCAACGGCGCGATCGCGGCGCGGGCGGTGGTCAGCCAGCGCGTCAATCCGGGC
>JANNXB010000244.1:0-1839 GCA_031409355.1 Betaproteobacteria bacterium
CGGCTCGATCCTCGCCGGCGCGCGCGCCGCGCTCTCCTCGCCCTACCTGCTCGCCATCTGCGGCTGGCTGTTCTGCTACACCGTGCTCTCGACGGCGCTCTATTTCATGCAGGTGGAGATCGTGCCCCTCGCGATCCCCGATCGCGCCGAGCAGGTCCGGTTCTTCGCCACCATCGACCTGGTGGTGAACGGCCTTGCGCTCCTGATCCAGCTGACGCTCACCGCGCGCCTGGGCGCGGCCATCGGCGTGGCCTGGATGCTGGCCCTGATGCCGCTCTTCTCGCTCGGCGGCTTCGCGCTGCTCGGCATGGCGCCCACGCTGGCGGTGCTGCTGGTGGTCGGCGTGACGCGGCGCGCGGGCGAGTTCGCGATCTCCAAGCCGGTGCGCGAAGCGCTCTACACCGTGGTGCCGCGCGAAGAGCGCTACAAGGCCAAGAGCTTCATCGACACCGTCGTCTACCGCGGCGGCGACGCCTTCTCGGGCTGGGCCGTCGGCGCGCTGCGCGGCGCCGGTTTCGGCGCCTCCGGCCTGGCCTACGCCGCGGTGCCGGTCGCAGGGGCGTGGCTTGCGCTGAGCTTCTGGCTGGGGCGCAAGCAGGCGCAGATGCGGGAATAGAATGACCGCGTGAAACGGCGCACTCTGTTGGGAGCGATCCGTGTGAGTGCGGGCGGCGCAAGCGCTGACCACGGGCTGGCGCGCTCGACGCGTGGACGCCTCCGGGTGAAGCGGTACGTGGATGAAGCGCGACCGCGCGCCGACCGGGTGATCGAGTGAAGTGCCTCAAGAGTAGAATGCCCGCATGCGTGTAGTAGGGCCAAATCGCAATCACACGGAATTCGAACTCGACCCGGTTCAGGCCTACCGCCGTGGGCGGGCGCTCGATGCCATGCTGCGCGCCGCGCTGCCAGCGCCAAAGCGCGGTGTGTTCCGCGGCTCATTCGCCGACTTTGCGCGCGAGGACGAGGCGCGAATGCGCGCGGCCGCGCGCAAACTCAACGGGGCATGAGCCCCGCGGATCCGCTACTGCGGCTTCTTGCGCGGTTCGGGGAGGAAGGCGTCGAGTACGTGCTGGTGGGCGGACAAGCCGTGCGCCTGAACGGCTTCTTACGCGCCACCGAAGACATCGACGTCCTTATCCGGCCGACGCGAGAGAATGGCGAACGCGTGATTCGCGCCCTGAACTTTCTCGAATCATCCCGCGAACTTGATCCGGCCTGGTTCGAACCGCAGCCGGGAGAAATCGAGAACATTCGCGTTGCCGACGAGCTGATCGTGGATCTGCTTTTTGCCGCCAACGGCGAAACCTACAAATCGATGCAGCCGTTCATCCGAGAAACCGTCGTCGATGGCGTGACAATCCGGGTTCTCAACATCGACGGCCTGCTGCGTACCAAGACTAACGTGCGCGAGAAAGACATCCTTGACAAGAGGATGCTTGAGCGCATCAAGAGCGGTTTGGGCGCGGAGGACTAAACGCATGAGCCTGTCGAGGCGCGAACTTTTGCGCCTGATTGGCGGATTCGGTGCCGCTGCAACCCTCGGTTCCGTTTCCGGCCAGACGCGAAAAATCATGACCCGAAAAATCCCATCCACCGGCGAAGACCTCCCCGCCGTCGGCCTCGGCACCTGGCAGGTGTTCGACGCCGGCAGCGACGCAGCGGCGCGCGCTCCACTGCGCACCGTGATCGCCGAGTTCGCCAAGGCGGGCGGCAAGATGATCGATTCCTCGCCGATGTACGGCAGCGCGGAATCCGTGGCAGGCGACCTGGTCGCGGAGCTCGGCCTGCGCGAGAAACTTTTCATCGCCACCAAGGTCTGGACCCGGGGGCGCGAGGAAG
>JANNXB010000245.1:0-3571 GCA_031409355.1 Betaproteobacteria bacterium
CATGAAAATTCTCATCACAGGCGGCGGCGGGTTCCTCGGCTTCAGGCTCGCCAGGACCCTGCTGGCCCGCGGCAATCTCGGCGGCAAGGCAATCAGCGGCATCACCTTGCTGGACGGCGCCTTTCCTCCCGGCGTCGAAAAGCTGGAGAAAGTGAAAGCGGTAACGGGGGATGTCTCCGACGAGAACGCGATCGCCAGCGCATGCACGCCGGATACGGATGCGGTCTTCCACCTCGCGGCGGTCGTGAGCGGCCAGGCGGAGTCCGACTTCGACCTTGGCATGCGCGTGAACCTCAAAGGCATGGAACTGCTGCTGGCCCAGATGAGAAAGTGTGCCAAGCCGCCGCGCCTCGTCTACACCAGCTCGGTGGCGGCCTTCGGCGGCGCCTTGCCGGAGGTGCTGGATGATTCGACCATTGCCAATCCGCAGACTTCCTACGGCGCGCAGAAGGTGATTGGCGAGTACCTGATCACCGATTACACCCGCAAGGGCTACATCGACGGGCGCTCGCTGCGCCTGCCGACCATCGTGGTGCGCGCCGGCAAGCCGAACGCGGCGGCCTCGTCGTTCGCGAGCGGCGTGATCCGCGAGCCGCTGAACGGCGTGGTCTCGGAGTGCCCGGTCTCCCCTGAGACCGGCGTATGGCTGCTTTCCCCGGGCAAGGTGGTGGACGCATTCATCCACGCCTGGGAACTGCCGCCGGAGGCCTGGGGCACGCAACGCTGGCTGAACCTGCCCGGCATCACCGCGAGCGTGGCGCAAATGGTCGAGGCGATGCGCAAGGTGGCAGGCGATGCGGCGGCGAAGCGCGTGGTCTACAAGGCCGATGCGCGCATCCAGGCGATCGTGAAGACCTGGCCGGTGAATTTCCGCACGCCCCGGGCGCTGGCGATGGGCTTCAAACCCGATGCCGACGTGGAGAGCGTGATCCGCGATTACATCGCGGATGAAAAGATCAAGATATAACTACCAATCCGGGTCCCAGAGCTTCCACCAGGCCACTTCGCGGCCGCCCTTGCCGGTGAGGTAGCGGCTCTGCGGGAAGTTCTTGCGCATCACGCGATCGGCCGCGTCGCGCAGGTCGGTCATGCCGAGTGAATCGTAGGCCTTGACCAGGATGAAGACCGCTTCCTCGACCGCGGGCGCCTGGATGTAATTCTGCACCGCGTACTGGGCGCGATTGGCTGCGGCGACATAGGCGCCCCGCTTCATGTAGTAGCGCGCCACGTGCACTTCGTACTGGGCCAGCGAGTTCAGCAGGTAGCGCATGCGCGCCAGCGCATCCTCGGTGTATTTCGAATCCGGGAAGCGGTTCGCCAGTTCCTTGAACGCGTCGAACGCCTCGCGCGTGCCCTTGGAGTCCCGCTCGGACATGTCCGGGTTCTCGAGGGCGCTCATGAGGCCCGTGTTCTCGTTGAAATTGACCAGTCCCTTGAGGTAGTAGGCGTAGTCCACATTGGCATGGTTGGGATAGAGCTTGATGAAGCGGTCCGCGGCCGCGAGCGCGGAAGCGCGCTCGCCGTTCTTCCAGTAAGCGTAGGCCGAGTCCAGTTGCGCCTGCTGCGCGAAGCGTCCGTACGGATAGCGCGCCTCCAGCTTCTCGAGATACTTGACGGCCTTGTCCCAGGCGCCCGCGGCCATGGCGTCCTTGGCTTCGCCGTAGAGCTTCTGGGCCGACCAGCCCGCGGTATCGTCCTTGTCCCCGCCCAGCATGCCGCAGCCGCCAAGCGTGAAGGAGGCGGCCAGGGTCGCGGCAAGCAGGGCCGCGCGTAGAGCAAGTAAACTGTGTTTCATGGGAAAAAATTATACCGCCGAGGAGGAATCCGAATGGGAGGGCGCTGCCATTGCGAGCCTTTCGGCCCCGGTCCCCACGGACCTCGCCGGGCTGCGCATGGACCTCGCGCTGGTGAAATTGTTCCCCCAGTTTTCCCGCAACCGACTCCAGGTCTGGCTGAAATCGGGCCATGTGCTGGTGGACGGCAAGCATCCCGCATCCAGCGCCATGACCATCGGCGGCGAGAAAGTCCAGCTCGTCGCGCCACCGGCGGCCGATGTCGCGGCGCCAAAGGCGCAGCGCATGGCGCTCGCCATCGTGTTCGAGGATGCCCATCTGATCGTGATCGACAAGCCCGTGGGACTCGTGGTCCATCCGGGCGCCGGCAACCCGGACGGCACGCTGCTGAACGGGCTGCTCGCGCATGCGCCCACGCTGCGCCAAGTACCGCGTGCGGGAATCGTGCATCGCCTGGACAAGGACACCAGCGGCCTGCTGGTGGTGGCGAAGAACCTCGTTGCCCAAGTGAACATTGCCGCGCAGCTTGCCGAGCGCAGCGTGAAGCGGACCTACCTCGCGGTGGTGCATGGCGAGCCGCCATCGAGCGGCACGATAGACGAGCCCATCGGCCGTGATTCCCGTGAACGCACCCGGATGGCGGTGCTGCAGTCTGGCAGGGAGGCGCGCACCCACTACAAGGTACTGGAACGCTTCGACAAGGCGGCGTTGGTCGAGTGCCGGCTCGATACCGGCCGCACGCACCAGATCCGCGTGCACCTGCAGCACATCAAGTGCCCGATCGTGGGCGACACCGCATACCGCCGTGGCGCCCGCCCGGGATTGTCTTTCGCGCGCCAGGCATTGCACGCCGCGGCATTGGAGCTGGTGCATCCGCGTACCGGCAAGTTGAAGCGCTGGAGCGCGCCGCTGCCGGAAGACATGGCGCGGCTGATCGAAACGCTGCGGCATGGACGCTGAGTTCCTGACGCCGGACTGGCCCGTCCCGCGCAATGTTCGCGCCCTCGTTACCACGCGCGCGATGGGCGACATGAAAAGCGCCGAGGCGCGCGCGCGGCTGCGGCCGCATTTGCCGGCGGAACCGGTCTGGCTGCGCCAGGTCCACGGCATCGTTGTGGTCGATGCGGCCAGCACGGCGCCTGGAACGCCCGCCGATGCGTCCTTCACGCGTACAAGGAACGTCGTGTGCGTGGCGATGGCCGCCGACTGCATGCCGGTGCTGCTCGCGCACGACGCGGGCGAGGTGGTCGGCGTCGCGCACGCGGGCTGGCGCGGCCTGTGCGCCGGCCTGATCGAAGCGACGATCGCCGCGATGGGCGCGCCGGCCGAGCGCGTCGTCGCATGGCTCGGACCGGCGATCGGACCCGAAGCCTACGAGGTCGGGGAGGAAGTGCGCGCCGCGTTTGTCGATCGCGACTCGGTCGCTGCGCTTGCGTTCCGCGCCACGCGGCCCGGGCATTGGAACCTGGATCTTTACGCCGTTGCCCGGCAGCGGCTCGCGGCACAGGGGGTCACGCGGATTTTCGGGGGCGGATTCTGCACCGCCTCGGATCCCGCTCGCTTTTTTTCATACCGAAGGGATAAGGCAAGCGAACGCATGGCCGCGGCAATCTGGCTCGGCTAGTCGCGTACAATCGCCGCCCCCATGTCATCTCTCGGCTGGATCATTGCCGCAAGCCTCGCGGGCGGCGTCGTTTCCGTCGGTGCGGCGGCGCTCGCGCTGTTCCTGCGCGCTTCCTGGATTTCGACGCTCGTGTCGTTCGCGATCGGCGCGCTGC
>JANNXB010000246.1:0-2297 GCA_031409355.1 Betaproteobacteria bacterium
GCGTGCGCGGCGCTTTTGCCTTTCCCGGCAATGCCGCAGAAGACCCTCAAGGTCCCGGTATTGGCAATCGTCAGCGGTCATGGCGCTCAGCCCCAGCCCGGCATTGCCCTCGTTAGCCCCCTCCAGCAGCGGCTGCTCGAGTTGGGCTGGGAGGATGGGCGCAATCTCCGGATCGAGCGGCATACGGCCGAAGGCCGGCCCGAGCGTGCGCGGGCGATCTTTGCTGATGTTGCGGCTCGCAGCGTCGATATCATTTACACCGTGGGCACCGTGGGCGCGCACGTGATGGCGGAATTGGCGCAGCGCGCGACGCGTAGCATCCCGATCGTCTTCAATGGAGGTGGCATAGATCCGGTCGGACAGGGCCTCGTCGCGAGCCTGGCACGGCCCGGCGGCAACGTGACGGGCTTCTCAATAAGCCTCGGCCCAGACTTCGCGCTCAAGCGGCTGGAGCTGATGAAACAGATCGTGCCCGGCATCAAACGGGTCGCCGCGCTCGGGCCGGGCGCCCATTTCGCGGCAAATATCGAGCACTGGCGCGATGGACTCGACAAGCTTGGACTCAGCCTGTTCCCGGCCCCGGTGGAAATTGAGGATGACTACGAGCGGGCATTCGCGACCGCCATGCGTGAACGCGCCGATGCCGTGCTGGTGGTCAATGTCTCCGTCAACTTCACGCACAGGTCCCGCATCGTCGCCCTGGCTGCAAGGCACCGACTGCCGGCGGAATATTTCTTCCGTGAAGCCGTCGAAGCGGGCGGTTTGGCGGCGTATGGCGTCGATGTGCGCGATCTCGCGCACGGCGCGGCCGGTTACATCGACCGCATCCTGCGCGGCGCCAAGCCCGGCGATCTTCCGGTCCAGCTGCCGACCAAGTTCGAACTGTCCATCAATCTGAAGACCGCCAAGGCGCTGGGACTCAAGGTCCCGCAGTCGATTCTCCTGCGCGCCGACCGGGTGATCGAGTAAAGCACCTCAAGAGTAGAATGCCCGCATGCGCGTAATAGGGCCAAATCGCGATCACACTGAGTTTGAACTCGACCCGGTTCAGGCATACCGCCGTGGCCGGGCGCTCGATGCGATGCTGCGCGCCGCGCTGCCACCACCAAAGCGTGGTGTGTTCCGCGGCTCATTCGCCGATTTTGCGCGCGAGGACGAGGTGCGCATGCGCGAGGCGGCGCGCAAGATCAACGAGGCATCGGCCTAGAATGCGCACCGTCGGTTCAAGGATCCAGTACCGGGTGAGCACGCAGCCGTCGGGCGCGGCGCTGAAAAGCGCGGCTGGCCTGCAGGAGGTGGCGCTTGCCCTTGCCGCGGTCGCGACGACTGCCATCCCCGTCGGTGTCTATCGGTTTGCGACGCATGCCGAAGCGAACGCACATGCCGAAGCGGCACAGGCGCGCGCCATCGCCGCGAACGTGCGCAAGAGAACGCTGGCGCGCTGACGACCGCATGGAGCGCACCGCCCGCCCGGCGACGGTGGACGATCTCAAGCTTCTCATCAAGGCGCTGAACGACGAAGGAGTCGAGTACCTTCTCGTCGGCGCCTATGCCCTCTTCGCCCTCGGCTATCAGCGCGCGACCACCGACATCGATCTTCTGGTGCCACAAACCGCCGCCGCCGGCGCGCGCGTCAAGCGCGCGTTGCTCGCGCTGCCCGAACAGGCGGCGAAGGATATTGACCCGGCATGGTTCGAGACCGACGAAACGATCCGTGTCGCCGACGAATTCGTCGTCGACCTGCTTTTCAACGCCTGCGGGGAGACTTATGCTTCTCTGCAACCGCATGCGGTGACGATCGATCTGGACGGAATTCCTGTCCGCACGCTCGACCTTGCCGGCATGCTAAAGACCAAGCAGTCGGCGCGAGATCGCGACCGGATGGACCGGTTCGCGCTCGAGCAGGCGATCGCAGAACAAGCGCGGGAGAAGTAGCCTGGGAATGGCTCGGCGTGACGTGTTGCGCCTGTTCGGCGGAATCGGTACGTTGTTCGCCTTTGGATCTGCGGCCGGCCAGGCACAAAAAATCATGACACGAAAAATTCCCTCCACTGGCGAAGACCTCCCCGCCGTCGGCCTCGGCACCTGGCATGTGTTCGATGCTGGGACCGATGCGGCTGCGCGCGTGCCGTTGCGCGAGGTAATCGCGGCATTCTCCAAGGCGGGCGGCAAGATGATCGATTCCTCGCCGATGTACGGCAGCGCGGAATCCGTGGCAGGCGACCTGGTCGCGGAGCTCGGCCTGCGCGAGAAACTTTTCATCGCCACCAAGGTCTGGACCCGGGGGCGCGAGGAAG
>JANNXB010000247.1:0-1551 GCA_031409355.1 Betaproteobacteria bacterium
GAGGCGAGGACGCCGATCGCCAGGATCAGCACGCCGTGGGAGGCAGCCTGAGGCGGGACCCAGACGAAGGGCGCGGCGGCCGACAGCAGGACGGCGCCGACGATCGCGCCCCACACCAGAGAGGTCAACGGCGGCTCCAGGCCCGCCACCTTGCGCGTGAGGATCTGGTAGAACGCGTTGCATATCGCCATGCCGAGCGGCAGCAGGGCGTAGGGCGTGAATACGTCCGAACCCGGACGCACGATGATCAAGGCGCCGACCAGGCCGGCCATGATCGCCATCAGTCGCGCGAACTCCAACCGTTCTCCGAGCATCGGCACCGCCAGCGCCGCGACGAACAGCGGCATGGCGAAGCCGATGGCGTTGGCGTCGGCCAGCGGCAGCACGCTTAGCGAGGTGAAGAACAGCAGCGTCGCGAGCGCGAGCAGCAGGCCGCGCGCCAGCTGGATCCCTGGCCGCGCGGTGCGCAGCAGGCGCAGGTCGCCGCGGGCGGCAAGGAACGCGAGCAGGATCGCCAGGTTCGCGACGTAGCGTGCCCATACGATCAGCGGCACGGGATACCAGCGCGAAAGATACTTCGCGATGGAATCCATGGTGACAAAGAAGCCGACGGCGGCGACCATCAGCAGGATGCCGCGCAGCGCCGGTGTCACGCCCCGCTCAGCTCTCCGGCCTCATGTGGGGGAACAGGATCACGTCGCGGATCGACGGGCTGTCGGTGAGCAGCATCACCAGCCGGTCGATCCCCAGGCCGCCGCCCGCGGTGGGGGGCAGGCCGTATTCCAGCGCGCGGATGTAGTCGGCGTCGAAGAACATGGCTTCGGCGTCACCGGAATCCTTAAGCGCCACCTGCTCGCGGAAGCGAGCCGCCTGGTCCTCGGGGTCGTTCAGCTCGGAAAAGCCGTTGGCGATCTCCTTGGCGTCGATGAACAGCTCGAAGCGGTCCACCGTTTCCGGATCCTTGTCATTGCGCCGCGCGAGCGGCGAGACTTCCGCCGGGTACTCGGTGACGAAGGTCGGTTGCTTCAGGTGCTTCTCGGCCAGCGTTTCGAACAGCATCAGCTGCAGCGCGCCCCAGCCGTGGTGGTTTTCGAATTTCACCGAAAGGGAACTCAGTTTTCCGGCGAGAAAAGCACGATCCCTAAAATCCCCCTCGACTCCCTGCTGGCGCAGCGCCTGAGGCATAGGCAGGCGGGCGAACGGTTTTTCGAAATCGAGGGCGTCGCTCTTGTACGAGACCGCCCGCGCGGCGTGGCGCACCAGCTTCTCGGTATGCGCCATCATGTATTCGCAGTCCTCGTAGGCGCAGTACCACTCCATCATCGTGAACTCGGGGTTGTGGCGCGTCGAGATGCCTTCGTTCCTGAAGTTGCGGTTGATTTCATAGACGCGTTCCATGCCGCCCACCACCAGGCGCTTCAGGTACAGCTCCGGCGCGATGCGCAGGAAGAGTTCCATGTCGAGCGCGTTGTGGTGCGTCCTGAAGGGCCGCGCCACCGCGCCGCCGGGGATCGGCTGCATCATCGGCGTCTCGACTTCGAGGTAGCCGTC
>JANNXB010000248.1:0-1888 GCA_031409355.1 Betaproteobacteria bacterium
CGATCAAGCGCAATCCCGGCGCGCCAATGCTGCCGCTCGGCATCGACTCGGCGCTGGTGCGCTACCGCAAGCTGCTGGACGAAGCCATCGCGCATGAACGTTGAGCAGGTCCGCCGCTGGGTCGCCGAGGCGAAGCGTATCGTCGTGCTCACGGGCGCCGGCATCTCCACCGACTCCGGCATCCCGGATTTCCGCGGCCCGCAGGGCGTGTGGACGAAGAATCCGAAGGCGGAGAAACTCTCCGACATCCGCTACTACATGGCGGATCCCGAAGTGCGCAGGCTGGCCTGGCAGAGCCGCCTGGACCATACGGCGTGGAAAGCGCAGCCGAACACGGGCCACCTCGCGCTCGTCGAGCTGGAGAAGCGCGGCAAGCTGCATGCGCTTATCACGCAGAACATCGACGAGCTGCACCAGATGGCGGGCAATTCGGCGGACAAGGTGATCGAAGTGCACGGCACCATGCGCAAGGTCGTCTGCATGGCCTGCGGCATGACCGCGCCCATGCAGAAGGCGCTGGAGCGCGTGCGCGCCGGAGAGGAAGACCCGCCGTGCCGAGATTGCGGCGGCATCCTCAAGAGCGCCACCATCTCCTTTGGCCAGCAGCTGGTGCCCGGGGTGATCGACGCCGCGATGCGCGCCGCCGCCGAGGCCGACCTGTTCCTCGCGCTGGGCAGCACGCTGCAGGTCTACCCGGTCGCGGGAGCGGTGCCGCTCGCTCGCAGTGCCGGAGCGCGAGTTGTCATCGTCAATGCCGAACCCACGCAATTCGACGATATCGCGAACGCAGTTTTCCGCGACCCGATCAGCCAGGTCCTGCCGCAGATTTGCTCGACGTAGATCCGCCGCCGCGCGTACTCTCGATTTATCCGTTTTTCCGGTCACCCAATCGAATCAGGGACTTGCCCGAAAGCTGCGGCCTATCCTGATCGCGCATTTGGCCTCCCGGCGCCAACGCGTTGACTGGCAAGGGTAAAGCGGTAGGCTGCGATTAAACCCGTCTAAGATAGGCCGCAAAACTTCTTATGATTGAACATTGGGCGTCATAAAGGGACCGCGATGTTCAGCCACATCACCATTGGCACTCATGACCTTGAGCGCGCCACTGCCTTCTACGACGCGACTCTCGCGCCTCTTGGAATCGAGCGAGTCTCAAAGAAGTACCCAGACTGGTCTGCGTGGCAGCGGCCTGGCGAGGAAGACGTATTCTGGGTTGGGCGGCCCTACAACAGACTTCCAGCGAGCTGGGGCAACGGGACCATGGTCGCGTTCGCGGCTCAATCCCGAGCGGCAGTGGACGCCGCATACGCAGCGGCCCTTAAGGTCGGTGGAATAGATGACGGGCCGCCAGGCTTCCGCCCAAACTTCGGTCCTGACTACTATGGCGCCTACATCCGCGACCCGGATGGAAACAAGATTCATTTTGTTCGCCATGGCGAGCCATAACGCACTACCACCAATGACGCCCAACCCTTTGTTGCTGCGGACGGGCAATGAGCATCTCGCCGGTGCAGCCGTGTCATTGGCCCGCCGCAGAACACGACGTTGAGCGCAGAATCCATGGGGACCGCAGCACTTCTCACCCGAGCACAGATGACCAAGCCCAGGACTCCTGCAGGCTTGCTTGCCTGGATGGAAGCGAAGAGTAAAAGGTTTGGCTCTACACCGAATGCCACGGCGTACGCTCGGTCCGGTGCCGATTTTCCGAAGAAGTTTTATGAAGAGATTCGCCCATTGGCCTTGTACGCTTGGCGAAGATACGGTGACAGGTCAGACATTCGAATTACTCCAAACCTCACCAACGACAACTTTGATGCCGTTATATCGGTGCCGGAACAGGACCCCGCGTATATAGAGATCACTTACGCTAAGGACGGCTATGACGAAG
>JANNXB010000249.1:0-1859 GCA_031409355.1 Betaproteobacteria bacterium
GCGATGCCGTTCATCATGACGACCACGTTGATCGACATGGTGTCGATCGGCCTGATCATTCCGGTGCTGCCGGCGCTGGTGGGCGGCTTCACCGGCTCGCAGACCGACCAGGCGTTCTGGTACGGCGTGGTGACCTTCGCCTTCGGTTTCGCGAATTTCTTCGCTTCGCCGATCCTCGGCGCGCTCTCGGACGCGCACGGCCGCCGGCCGGTGCTGCTGCTCGGCTTCTGCGGCCTGGCGCTAAGCTTCCTCCTTACAGCGCTCGCCAGCTCGCTGTGGATGCTGATCGCGATCCGCCTGGTGAGCGGCGCGATGCAGGCCAACATGTCGGTGTCGAACGCCTACGTCGCCGACATCACGCCGCCCGAGGAGCGCGCCAAGCGCTTCGGCATGCTGGGCGCGATGTTCGGCCTGGGCTTCATCCTCGGGCCGGTGATGGGCGGGCTGCTCGGCGCGATCGACCTGCGCCTGCCGTTTTTCGCCGCCGGCAGCCTCGCGCTCCTGAACCTGCTCTACGGCTGGTTCGTGCTGCCCGAGTCCCTGCCGGCGGAGCGGCGGCGTGCATTCGCCTGGTCGTCCGCGAATCCGGTGCGCTCGCTGCGCGGCCTGGCGCGGCTTGAGGGCGTGGGCCCGCTGGTGGCGGTGATCGCCTGCAGCGGGCTCGCGCAGTTCGTGCTCTACACCACCTGGGTGCTGTATACGACCTTCAAGTTCGGCTGGGGGCCGCTGGAGAACGGCTGGTCGCTCGCGGCCGTCGGCGTGGTATCGGTCGTCGTGCAGGGCCTGCTGCTCGGCCGGCTGCTGAAACTCCTGAGCGCGCGGCGGCTGGCGGTGCTCGGGCTGCTGTCTTCCACGCTTGCCTATCTGCTGTGGGGCGCGGCGAGCGAGGGCTGGATGATGTTCGCGGTGATCTTCGTCAACCTGCTCGGCGCCACCGTCGCGGCCTCCATCCAGAGCATCATCTCCAGCGCCGCCGATCCGCGCGGCCAGGGGCAGGCCCTGGGCGCCGTGGGCGGCCTGAACAGCCTCATGGCGGTAATCGCCCCGGTGCTGGGCGCGCCGCTGCTGGCGTCCGTTTCGCACCTGCCGCAGGGCGACTGGCGCATCGGCGCGCCGTTCTTCTTCTGCGCCTTGCTGCAGGCGACTGCCTTGGTTTTGGCTGTAATTCACTTCCGACGCGAACGCCTAGTTATACTTCGCCCGAAACCCTGAATTCTGGAGGCTTGCCATGTCCGTCCACGCGCTGCGCGCAATCGACCCCGTCATCCAGGCGAAGATCCACCTCGCCGCCGCCCACCGGTTGGCCGTGTTCCACGACCTGGAGGAGGGCATCGACAACCACTTCACCGTCACCGTGCCCGGGCGCGACGATCAGTACCTGATCCTGCCCTTCGGCCTGCACTGGTCGGAGGCGCGCGCGAGCGACATGATCGTGTTCGACGAATCCGGCAAGACGCTGGAGGGCGAGGGCGTGGTTGAGTTGTCCGCGCAATGCATCACGCGCCGATCCACCGCGTCTGCGGCGCGCGCGTGGTGCTGCACACCCACCAGAACTGGGCGGTGGCGCTCAACATGCTGCAGGACAACCGCCTGCTGCCCGCCAGCCAGACCGCGGCCTTCTTCCATGGCCGCATCGCCTACGACGACACCTACGCCGGCACCGCGGACACGCTGGAAGAGGGTGAGCGCCTGGCGAGCGTGCTGGGCGACACGCGCGGCAACAAGGGCAAGCACACCGTCTTCATGAAAAACCACGGCGTCCTCGTCACCGGCGACTCCATCGCGGAAGCCTACAGGCGACTCTACAAACTCGAGCGCGTGTGCCGCGCCCAAGTGTTGGCGATGAGCACCGGCAAGCC
>JANNXB010000250.1:0-3485 GCA_031409355.1 Betaproteobacteria bacterium
GCTTCATGGCGAAGCCCGACATCTACTGCCCGCGCGTCACGCCGCGCGAGCTGCGCACGCTGCTTTCCGCGGGCGACGAACTGGCGATTCTTGACGTGCGCGAGGAAGGCGTGCACGCGCGCAACCACCTCTTTCTCGCCGCCTCCGCCCCGCTGTCGCACCTGGAAATGCGCATCGACCGCCTGGTGCCGCGGCCCGGCACGCGAATCGTCCTCGTGGATGACGACGAAGTCCTGGCCCAGCGCGCGGCGCGCGTGCTGCGGCGGCTGGGATACCGCGACCTGCACGTGCTGGCCGGCGGCAACGCGGCCTGGAAGGCGGCCGGCTACGAGCTGTATTCGGGCGTGCATGTGCCCTCGAAGGCGTTTGGCGAACACGTCGAGCACCACGACAACACGCCGCGCATCGCGGCGGCGGAACTCAAGGCGAAGCTGGATGCGGGCGAAAACCTGGTGGTGCTCGATTCGCGCCCGATGAACGAGTACCGGGTGATGAACATTCCCGGCGCGCTCGATTGCCCGGGCGCCGAGCTTGCCTACCGCGTGCACCAGGCCGCGCCGGACGCGGATACGCTGGTGGTGGTTAACTGCGCCGGGCGCACCCGCTCCATCATCGGCGCGCAATCGCTGATCAATGCCGGCATCCCAAACAAGGTGCTGGCGCTCAAGAACGGCACCATGGGCTGGCACCTAGCCGGACTGGAGCTGGAGCGCGGACAGTCGCGCATGGCGGCCGCGCCTTCAGGGGACGCGCTGCAGCAAGCGAAGTCCGCGGCGCAAAAAGTCGCCAAACGTTTTTCGATTCAATTTGTTTCTCCCAGTGAAATCGAAAAAATGAAAAATGGCCGCACTCTTTATCTCTTCGACGTCCGGTCCCCCGAGGAATACGCGGCCGGCCACCTGCGCGGCTCGCTATCGGCGCCCGGTGGCCAGCTGGTGCAGGCGACCGACACTTTCGCCGCCGTGCACGGCGCGCGCATCGCGCTCGTCGATGACGACGGGGTGCGCGCGACCATGACCGCGTCCTGGCTGCTGCAGATGGGATGGCCGGAGGTGTTCGTCGTCGAGGGCGCAAGTCTCGAAGCGCGCAATATTGAATTTCCGCTTCACCCGCCTTCCTGCTCTTTTATTTCACCAAAAGATCTTGAGAAAAAAGACAAGACCCTGGTGCTCGATTTCGGCACCAGCCTCCAATACCGCGCGGGCCACATTCCGGGCGCCTGCTTCGCGATTCGCTCGCGCCTGGCGAACCACATCGAGGCCTGCGGAACGGGATCCGTCGTCTGCACCTCGCCCGACGGTGCGCTTGCCCGCTATGCGGCGGCGGATCTCGCCCTGCTTCTCGGGCGCGAGGTCAAGGCGCTGGAAGGCGGCACCGCCGCCTGGAGCGCGGCCGGATTGCCGCTGGAAGCCGGCGACACGCGGATGCTCGAACCGGCGGAGGACGTCTGGTACAAACCCTACGACCACAAGGCGCAGATCGAGGCGGCGATGCAGGACTACCTCCAGTGGGAGTTAGGATTGCTGGAGCAGGTGCGCCGCGACCCGGACTGCCGTTTCAGGAATTTTCCCAAGGAGCAACCATGATTCGAATCGTTTTCCTCGCCGCCGCGCTGCTGTGCGCCGCCTCGGCCAACGCGCAGGGCTATCCAAACAGACCGCTCCGCATGGTGATCCCATGGCCGCCGGGCCAGGCGACGGACCTCGTCGGCCGCCTGATGGCGCAGAAACTCTCGGAGCAGCTCGGCCAGCCGATCGTGGTCGACAACAAGCCCGGCGCCGGCGGCACCATCGGCACCGACAACGCCGCCAAATCGGCGCCCGACGGCTACACCATCCTCGCCGGATCGAGCGGCCCCGCCACAGTAAGCCCGTTGCTGCAGAAGGTGCCCTACGACGTGGCGAAGGACTTCATACCCGTGCGCCTGATCGGTGTTTCGCCCTACCTGCTGGTGACCCATCCGGGCTTTCCGGCCGCCAACGCGAGGGAGTTTGTCGAGTTGCTGCGCGCAAATCCCGGCAAGTACACGTTCTCCTCCTCGGGCACCGGCGCCACGGCGCACCTGATCAGCGAATGGTTCAACTCGCTGGCGCAGGTCAAGGCGGTGCACGTGCCCTACAAGGGCAGCGCGCAGTCGCTCACCGACCTGATGGCCGGTCAGGTCTCCTACAGCATCGAAACGCTCGCCGGCACCGGCCCGCACGTGCGCGCCGGCAAGCTCAAGACCTACGGCATTTCCTTCGAGAAGGGCAGCGCCCTCGCGCCGGGCGTACCCGCGCTCGCCCAGGCCGCGTCGATGCCCGGCTTCGACGTCGGCGCCTGGCTAGGTCTCATGGTGCCCGCCGGCACGCCGAAGGACATCGTCAACAGGCTCTCGGCCGAAGCCGACAAGGCCCTGCAGACGGCGGACACGCGCGAGAAGCTCTCGTTCATCGGCCTGGAGATCATTTCCAGGGGCCCGGATGAGTTCGCGGCGTACCTGAAGGGCGAGAGCGCGCGCTTCGCTTCGATCATCAAGAACGGCAATATCAAGGTCGACTAGCGGCCGGCGCCAAAGCCTTGCAGCCGGTACCCTGGTCTGCGGACCTTCACGCCCTCGCACAGCGTTTTGGCGATCGAATCGCGGTTCGTGGCGTGGGAGCAGGGCTTTCATACGCCGCGCTCTCGGCGCGCGCCCATGCGCTCGCCGAGCAGCTTCGCGCATTGGGCATAGCACCGGGCGAATCGGTCGCCTGGTCCCTGCCGAACGGCCCCGAAGCGGTCTGGGCAAGCTACGGCATCACGCTGCACGGCGCGGCAGAGACGCCGATGGCGCCCTCGCTCACGGCGGATGAAGTTGGCTGGTTCGCGGGGCTGGCCGGCACGCAATGGGTGGTCACGCAGGCGACGCGGCGCGCGTTCTTCGCCTCCCTGGGATTGCGCGTCATCGCCATCGAAGACATCGGACCCGATGGACCTTCGCCGCGCGCCCCCGTACCGGGCGGGATTCACGGCAAGCTGATGTCGACCTCCGGCACCACCGGCAAGCCCAAGGTCGTCGTCTACAGCCACGGCAGGCGCGCCATCGGGCACGCGCTGCTGAAATCGGTGCTGCCCTTCCAGCCGCAACCGGGCGAGGCGATCCTGCTGATGACGCCTTATTCGCACGGCGCCAGCGCCCTCGCCTACGCGTGGTTCGACTACGGAGGGGAAGTGTGGCTGCTGGATGGCATCCATCGAACGCAGGTGGAGCCCGTGCTGCGCGGCGGGGTTGCGGCCGTGTTCGCCCCGCCGACGGTGATCAACAAGCTCGCCGAACTCTTCCCTGAGGGACGGTTCGCCGGCGTGCGCTGCGTCTTCACGGGAACGCAGACCCTCACCGAGGCCACCTACCGGCGCGCCGAGCGCCTGTTCGGACCGGTGGTGCGCGTGACCTACGGCAAGTCCGAATGCACCAATCCGATCACCGTGCTCGCGCCGGCGGATACCGCGGCGCACTACGCGTC
>JANNXB010000251.1:0-4056 GCA_031409355.1 Betaproteobacteria bacterium
AACGAAAAGGGCGGCGTCGAGGGCTACAAGATCGTGCCGATCTACGCCGATGCGCAGTCCAAGACCGAAGTCGCGATCAACGAGATGACGCGCCTCCTCGACCAGGAGAAGGTGAACATCATCATGGGCGTGTTCTCCAGCGCGCATTGCGTGCCGATGGCGCAGCGCGTCGACTCGCAGAAGAAGTTCATGTGGGCCAACGTCTGCGTCGCCTCGGCGGTGTTCAAGGACAAGAAGCTCTCCTACGTGTTCCGCCCGCAGGTGCATTCCGACCAGTTCGGCGAGGCCTCCTGCTCCTACATCGCGGAGAACGCGAAAGAGAAACTGGGCATGGACCCGAAGAAGGTCAAGGTCGCGATCATCTACGAAGACGGCCCCTACGGCGCCGGCGTCGCGATGGGCAATGAGGCCAAGTGCAAGGCGCTCGGCATGGAGGTGGTGCTGAAGGAGGGCTATGCCGCCACCTCGCCCGACCTCTCCAGCCTGGTGACCAAGTTGAAGCGCGGGCGCGCCGACATCCTGCTGCACACCGGCTACAACCCGGACATCACGCTCTTCCTGCGCCAGTCGCGCGAGCAGGGCCTGAAGTTCAAGGGCATCATCGGCCACGGCGCGGGCTACGGCCAGATCGGCAAGCTGACCGAGACCTTCGGCGCCGACGTGAACTACTTCTTCAACGTCGATCCGGTCGCGGCGCAGCTGCTCGATCCGAAGACCCTGAAACCGGGCCTGGGCGATCTCACCAAGGAGATGGTGAAGCGCTACCAGGCGGTGAAAGGCCCCTCGGACGTTCCGCCGCATGCCTCGATGGGCTTCAACCAGTCGTGGATCCTGTTCACCGACGTGCTGCCGCGCGCCATCAAGAAGCACGGCGGCATCGATCCCGAGGCGCTGCGCAAGGCGTCCAACGAGACCGACATCCCGGTGGGCGGCACGATCCAGGGCTACGGCGTGAAGTTCTTCCCGCCGGGTTCGCCGATGGCGGGGCAGAACGAGCGCTCCTCGCCGGTGGTGATGCAGTACGTCAACGGCCGCACCTACGTGGCGTGGCCGAAGGCGATCCGCACCACCGATCCGATATTCCCTTTCCCGAAAGGACATCCCTACGGGATGTGAAGGCGGCCACCCTTACGCGCGATAGCAAGCAGTGCTTGAAGTCCAAGGCCTGACCAAGCGGTTCGGCGGGTTCACAGCGGTCTCCGGGGTCTCGTTCTCGCTCGCCGAGGGCGAGATCCTCGGCCTGATCGGCCCCAACGGTTCGGGCAAGAGCACCACCTTCAACCTGATCGCCGGGCTGCATGCGCCCACGGCGGGGTCGGTGCGCCTGAAGGGCGAGGAGATCGGCGGGCTGCTGCCCGCATCGATCTGTCATCGCGGCATCGCGCGCACCTTCCAGATCCCGCGCCCGTTCCGAAAACTTTCGCTTGTTGAAAACGTTGTCCTGGCGGCCTTTTATGGTCAGTCGGAACGACCTTCAAGGGAAAAAGCGCAGGAAATCGCAAGAGAATCCCTGAAGCTTGTCAGCCTGCCGATCGAGGAAAGCGCCCGCGTCGACGGCCTGGGCGCCGCGGGCCTGAAGAAACTCGAGCTGGCGCGCGCGCTCGCGACCCAGCCGAAGATCCTGCTGGCCGATGAATCCCTCGGCGGCCTCGACCATGCCGAGATGGAGCAGGCGGCGGACATGCTGGCGATGATCCGCGAGAAAAAGGGCATCACCATCATCTGGGTCGAGCACATCATGGGCGTGCTGATGCGCGTGGTGGACCGCCTCATCGTGCTCGATCACGGCGAAGTGATCGCGCAGGGCAAGCCCGCCGAGGTCGCGCACGACCCGAAGGTGATCGAGGTCTACCTGGGGACGGATGCCGCCGACGTGCAGAAGACCGTCGCCGACAGGACGGCCTGATGCTGGCGATCAGCAACGTTTCGGCGGGATACGGCTCGTTTCAGGCCCTGTTCGGCGTCAGCCTGGAAGTGAAGGCGGGCGAATCGGTGGCGGTGATCGGGCCCAACGGCGCGGGCAAGACCACGCTGCTGCGCGCGATTTCGAAGCTGATCGACCTCTCGGGCGGCGAAGTGACCATGGAAGGCCGCTCGCTCGGGCAGGTGGCGCCACACGAGGTGATCGCGGCCGGCATCGCGCACGTGCCGGAGAATCGGCGCCTTTTCCCTCGACTGACGGTTGAGGAAAATTTGAAGATGGGATCTTTCCTGGTTTCTTCCAGGCCTCGATTCGAGGAACGGAAGAAATTCGTTTTCGACCTGTTTCCCAGGATGGAAGAAAGGCGGGACCAGCTTGCCGGCACGCTTTCGGGCGGCGAGCAGCAGATGTGCGCCATCGGCCGCGCGCTGATGTCCGGGCCGAAGCTGCTGCTGCTGGACGAGCCCTCCGCAGGCCTCGCGCCGGTAGTAGTGCAGTCGATCATGCAGATGGTGAAGCGCATCTGCGCCGAGGGTTACACCGTACTGATCGTCGAGCAGAACATCCGCCAGGTGCTGAAAGTCGTCGACCGCGCCTACCTGCTGGAGACCGGGCGCATCAAGCAAAGCGGCAGCTCGGCCGAGCTGCTGGCGTCCGACGAAATCCGCAAGGCCTACCTGGGAATCTAGATGGAAGTATTCGACATTTTCCTCCTCGAAGCGGTGCTGAACGGCATCCTGCTGGGCGGGCTGCTAGCGCTGCTGTCGCTGGGACTCAACCTGATCTTCGGCGTCATCGACGTGGTGTGGATCTGCTACGCCGAGATGATCATGATCGGCATGTATGCCGTGTACGCGCTGCACGTGCAGCAGGGCTGGCCGCTCGCCGCCGCGATGCCGGCGGGCATCGCCATCGTCGCGCTGCTGGGCGCGCTGATGCACCAGTTCATCATCCGGCCGGTGCTCTCCGCCGAACCCATCAACCAGTTGCTGGTGACGGGCGGCGTGCTGTTCTTCCTGCAGGCGGCGGCGACGCTCGCCTTCGGCATCGAATTCAAGAACCTCGGCGTCAAGCTGCCGCCCTTCGCCATCGGCGAGATGTCCTTCTCCCTGCCGCGCATCATCGCTTTCGTGGTGGCGGTCGCGGGCGTCGCCGCCACCTATCTCTTCCTGACGCGCAGCTACATCGGCACGGCGATCCGAGCCATCAGCCAGGACCGCGAGATCATGCCGCTGATGGGGGTGAGCCCGGGGCGCATCTTCATCGTCACCTCGGCGCTCGGCGGCGCGCTTGCGGGACTCAGCGCCTGCCTGCTGGTGCTGCAATACGACATCCATCCGGCGATCGGCCTGTCCTTCGGGCCGATCACCTTCCTCATCTGCGTGCTGGGAGGCCTGGGCAACATGCTGGGCGGCCTCATCGCCGCGTTCATTTTCGCGCAGTTCATCTCGGTGGGCGGGTTCGTGCTCGCGATCGAATGGGGCTATGTGATCGCGTTCGTGTTCTTCATCGCAGTGATGTTCTGGCGCCCGCAGGGCATCCTCGGAGGGAAGTGAATTGAAATATTTCCTTCTCGCCCTTCTTGCCGGAACGCCGTTCTACGGCCTGGGCAACTATCCGCTGCACCTGGTGATCATGTGCCTCCTCTGGGGCTATGTGTACACCAGCTGGTCGATCATGGGCCGCCTCGGGCTGGTGAGCTTCGGCCACGGCGCGTTCCTCGGCATCGGCGCCTACTCGGTGGTGATGCTGTGGAACCATTTCGGCATCTCGCCGTGGATCGGCGCGGTGGTTGGCGTCATCGTGTCGGCGGTGGTCGCGGTGATCATCGGCCTGCCGTGCTTCCGCTTCAAGATCGTCGGCCACTACTTCGCGCTGGTGACGCTCGCGCTCTCGGAAGTGACGCGCCTCATCATCGTCGCGCTGCGCGACCAGACCGGCGGCTCGCTCGGCGCCACGCCCAACACCGCGCTCGCGCAGGGCAACGCCTGGTCCTTCGGCGCGCTGCAATTCTCCGACAAGGTGGTCTGGTTCTACGCCATCCTGGTGGTCTGGCTTTTCGGCCTCTGGGTCTGGGTGAAAGTGGACCGCGGCATGACGCGTATCGCGCTGGAGGCGATCAGCCAGGAGGAGGA
>JANNXB010000252.1:0-5898 GCA_031409355.1 Betaproteobacteria bacterium
GACGTAGGGCGGGACTTCGACGTTTCCCGGCCGTGGCTGAACCGCGTCATCGAGGGCGTGCCGCGGCAATTGCTGAAGGCGGTGGACAGCGTGTCGTTCGCCGTGCGCAAGGGGGAAACGCTCGCGCTGGTGGGCGAATCCCGTTGCGGCAAATCGACGGTCGCCCGCCTGATCGTCGGCCTGTACGCGCCGTCGCGCGGCCGCATCAGGTTCGACGGGGTGGAGATCTCCGATCCCGCGGCCAGCGTCGCGACCGCCGGGATGCGCCGGCGCATGCAGATGATTTTCCAGGATCCCTTTGCGAGCCTGAACCCGCGCTGGCGCGTGCGCGACATCGTTGCGGAGCCGATTTTGGTTTTGAAGTCTTTGGAAAACAAGAATCAAATCCAGGGCCGCGTGGCCGAGTTGCTGACGCAGGTGGGGCTCGCGCCGGAGGACGGCAACAAGTATCCGCACGAGTTTTCCGGCGGGCAGCGCCAGCGCATCTCCATCGCGCGCGCGCTGTCCGGCAACCCGGAATTCCTGGTATGCGACGAGCCGACCTCCGCGCTGGACGTCTCGGTCCAGGCGCAGATTCTGAACCTCATGACCGAACTGCAGGCGCGGCTCGGCCTGACCTATCTATTCATCTCGCATAATCTGGCGGTGGTGTCCCATGTCGCCGACCGGATCGGCGTCATGTATCTGGGACGCCTGGTCGAGATCGCCGACGCCGAGGAGCTTTTCCGGCGGCCCAGGCACCCGTACACGCGCATGCTGCTGGACGCGGTGCCGGACCTGGAGATGAGCGGGCGGCAGCGCACGCCGGTCGCGGGTGAAGTGCCCAACCCGTTATCGCCGCCCACCGGTTGCGCTTTCCATCCACGCTGCCCCTATGCCAACGAACGCTGCAAGGCCGAACGGCCTGATCTGGTCTGGCATGGCGAGCTGGCGAGCGCTTGCCACGCGGTGGAAGAAAACAGAATCTAACGCTTGAACAATCCCCGGACCGCGTCCGTCACGCCACCGGCGCCCTTCTTCCCGAGATCTTTCACCGAACCCGCCAGGCCGCCCAGCAGCGCGGAGTAGTCCACCTGCCAGTTCGGATTGTCCAGCGGGCCGCTAAGCTGCACCGGGATGGTCACGCCGGCGACGTTGCCCGCCTCGCGCCCGCCCTGCCCCTTGGAAGTGGCGGCCAGGGTCGCCTTCGCAAGATAGTTGATGGCGTTGTTGCCGATGTCGATATCGCCGGCGCCGCCCAGGCGCAGGAACGGCGACAGCGCCTTTAGGTCGTCATTATGCGCGACGCCGTTGGTGATCTTGAAGCTCGCGCTCATCTCCGAGAAATCGGTCTTCTGGGACGCGTCGGCCTTCGTCTGCTTGCTACCAAGCGCCGACTTCGCATTGCGCACGCTCTCGGCGAGATTGATGCCCTTTAGCGCACCGTCCTTCATCTCGATCTTCGCGCTGCCGGCCAGCGCCTTCTTCAGCGCGGTTACCGTGCCGCCCGTGGTCTGCACGTCCAGCGTGACATTGCCGCGGCCTTCCAGCATGTCCTTCTGCGCGAAGTCCCGCAGCAGCGCACCGACCGAGACGTTCTGCATCGTTTCCTTGGCGCGGATCTTGTTGCCGTCGGCATCCGCGCTCACGGCGCCCGACAGCGTTCCACCGTAGAGATTCGCGCTGTGCGGCGACACATCGAGCTTGCCTCCCTCCAGCTTGAGTTCTGCCTTGACGTTCTCCAGCTTCACGCGCTTCGCGGTCAGGGCGCCGATGGCGATTTTTCCGTTCACGGTCTTGCCCTTGAGCGCCGCCAGGTCGATGCGCTCATCGGCTTTCGCTTCCTTGCGATCGGGAGGCAGATAGCGGTCCAGGTTCAGGCGCTCGATGCTGACATCGAAATTCGCCTTCAACGGCGCGAAATTCGTAAGACCGAACTTTGCCTTGAGCGCGGATTCGTCAAGCCGGCCGGAGACGTCGGCCTGCAGGTCCTGTTTCGCCAGGTTGGCCTTGATGGAGGCCTCCAGCTTCGCCTTCATGGTCATGCCGGAAAGCGCGGCGTCAATGTCCATCGAGACCTTCGGAATGCTCAGGGCCGTGGCCGTGCCTTCCATCGAGGCGATCTGCAGCCTCGCATCCAGATTGCGTTGCGGGCCCTTGATCTGCGCCGAGATCCTTACTTCCGAGCCGGATGCCCTGGCGGACGTGACATCGACTTTCGGCGCGGAGAACTCAAACGCGATCGTGTCCTGGTCGTAGCGTCCTTTTAGCTGCGCACCGAACTTGTCGAAGGCAAACTCCTCCTTGGCCAGGTTGAAGCGCAGGGCGCCCGAGGCCTGCGCCCGGAGATCTGCTTCGGGCTTCTTGCCCGTGATTCGCGCCGAGATCGCCACCTCGCCCGGCGTCTGGCCATCGAGGCGGCCGGTTTTCACGTTCACGTCGGTCACGTTCAATTCCTGTCCCGTCGCCTCGTCGCGATAGGCGAGCTGCGCCTTTTCGACGATCACCTCGGCGATGCGCAGGTTCGGCGGCTCGTCCGGCTTGCCGGCGGATTTCTCCTTCTTGCCGGCGAGATCGGAGAAATTCATGCTGCCGTCCTTGCGCCGGATCACGTTGACCTTCATGCCGGAAACCTTGAGGGTCTCGACCGCGATCTCACCCGTCAGCAGCGGCATGGTGCGCAGCGCGACCTCGGCGGCATCAACCGAGAAGAATGGCTTGTCGCCGCCGGGTTCGCTTAGCGAAGTCTTGCCGAGGGCAAGCCCGGCGACCGGAAACAGGCGCAGCTTCGGTTCGCCTTCGATGACAAGCGTCCGGTTTCTCTCCTTCATCGCGCTCTCGAGCCGCGCCTTGACGAACTTGCCGTCGACGATGACCAGTGCCGCGCCCAGCGCCACGACCGCGAGCGCGACCAACCCGCCCGCTCCGTAAAGCAGGACTCTGACGGCTTTCATGGAGTCACCTTGTCCTTGTTGGCAATGCCGAATGGTACATGCCCGGTTGCGACGTGCTGGCTCGCGGATGCAACGTGCCCGCGCTGGTCGTCAAAGTAGAAATCGGGCTGGAAGGCCTTTAGGAACTCGCCCTTGTCCAAGCCGCCCAGGAAGAGCGCCTCGTCCACGGCGATGTTCCAGTTCATGAGAGTACGCACCGCGCGCTCGTGCGCCGGCGCGCTGCGCGCGGTGACCAGCGCGGTGCGTATGCGCATCGGCATACCTGTGCCGGATGCGGCCTGCAGGCGGTGCAACGCTTCGAGCAAGGGCTTGAACGGTCCCGGAGGCAACGGCTTTAACGCATGCGTCGTCTCATGTCGCGTGAACGCATCCAGTCCGTCGCGCTGGAACACGCGTTCCGCCTCGTCGGAGAACAGCACGGCGTCGCCGTCGAACGCGATGCGCACCTCGTCCGCGTGGCGCCCGCCGGCCTGGGCGGACTCCGGCAGGACGCGGGCGGCCGGGAAGCGCGCGTCCAGCGCGCCCATCACGTCCTGCTCGTTGGCCGACAGGAACAGGTTCGCCTTCAGGGCGTCGAGATACCGGTAGGGGCTGCGCCCGCGCGTGAACACGCCGCGCTCCAGTTTCAGCCCGGCGCGCTCCGCGGAGCGGAAGACGCGCAGGCCCGACACGGGATCGTTCTTGGACAGGATCACGACCTCCACCAGCTGCGCCGCCTCCGAGTTGAACGCCAGCAGCTTCTTGACCAGCCTGAACGCGACGCCCTCCTTCGCGGGCACGTTCATGCGCGAGTACTGCAGGTCTATATAGGCGCGCTCGCCCTGGGCGTCGAATATCCGGTTTTCTTCCTCGAAATCGAACAGCGCGCGGGAGGAGATCGCGACCACCAGCTTGCCCTCGACCGTATACGGCATGGCGCTCCCGCGGCGTTTGGAGCGGGTGAAGGGAATCGAACCCTCGTATGCAGCTTGGGAAGCTGCCGTTCTGCCATTGAACTACACCCGCCTGTTCGAGCGATTCTAAGGCAGAAAACAAAAGCCGCGGCAGGCCGCGGCTTTCGAGAAATACGGGAAGAAACGAAGGAGCGCTACTGGATCCGGCGCAGGTCCGAGGCCGAAAGCGAGGCCATCAGTTCCCAAATCTTCGGCTGGGCGACCGCTACCTGCTGCGAGTCCGCCGGACGGAACACGATGGTCAGGCCCTTGCTCTTCGAATTGGTGCCGCGGCTGCGCAGGTCGGAAAACCGGCCGCCGATGCTGCGACCGCTCAGGTCGCGGATGATGGTGCCGTCGCGGACCTGTTCTTCGTAGCCGACGATTTCGCCGTTCTCGCCAAGCACCGGCGCATAGAGCGAAACCTGGGCGAGGACCTCTCCGGTGCGCTCGTTGCGCATCATGTCTTTGTAGCCGATGACGTGGCCCTGATCGTTTCTCAGGCTTTCCTTGCGCAGGCTGGTGCCGAAATCGCTCATGGTGGTGCAACCGCCGATGGCGAAACACGCTGCGATGATCAATACTCTGGTCGTCATTTGCTTTCTCCTTCCAAGTGCCACGGGGACTACTTTACTCTCTTTGTCCCGAAACGCACAGGTAATAGTCCTCGCATTGATGTATTACATTAAGTCTATATTGCATCGCAGCAACTCCACAACTCATTGGCAGGATTGTATTATTCGGGTGGATGATAAATATCACTGTGAACGGTGACACACAGCGCCACGAACGCCCTTTGGCGCTCTCGGAGCTGCTTCTTGCGATGGCCCTGGCAGGCAAGAAGATCGCAGTGGAGCGCAACGGCGAAATCGTCCCGCGCGGCGCGCATGGCGCGACGCTGCTTGCAGACGGCGACCGGCTTGAAATAGTGGTCGCGGTTGGCGGGGGTTGATATGAACGATTTCCTTCAGATTGCAGGCAGGTCTTTCACCTCACGACTGCTGGTGGGCACTGGAAAGTACAAAGATTTCGCGCAGACGCGCGCCGCCATCGACGCTTCGGGCGCGCAGATCGTGACTGTGGCGATACGCCGCACCAACATCGGCCAGTCCAAGGGCGAGCCCTCGCTGCTGGAATACCTGCCGCCCTCGAAATTCACTTACCTGCCGAACACGGCCGGCTGCTACAGCGCCGACGACGCGGTGCGCACGCTGCGCCTGGCGCGCGAACTGCTGGACGGGCATGACCTCGTCAAGCTGGAGGTGCTTGGCGATCCGCAATCGCTCTATCCCAACATGCCCGAGACGCTGGCCGCCACGAAGCAGCTGGTCGCCGAGGGGTTCAAGGTGATGGTGTACTGCTCCGACGATCCGATCCAGGCGAAGATGCTGGAGGACCTGGGCTGCGTCGCGGTGATGCCGCTCGCGTCGCTCATCGGCTCCGGCATGGGCATCCTCAACCCCTGGAACCTGCAGCTGGTGATCGAGCGCGTCGGCGTGCCGGTCCTGGTGGACGCGGGCGTCGGCACTGCGTCGGACGCCGCCATCGCCATGGAACTCGGCTGCGACGGAGTGCTGATGAACACCGCGATCGCCGCGGCGCGGGATCCCGTGCTGATGGCGCAGGCGATGAAGAAAGGCGTCGAAGCCGGGCGCGAGGCGTTTCTCGCCGGGCGCATGCCGAAGAAACTCTATAGCGCGGCGCCCTCCTCGCCTACCGAAGGGACGATCGCAGCAACGCAACCGAAGGCTGCTTGAACAGGGAGATCAGGAGTTACGTCCTGCGCCAGGGCAGGACGACGCCCTCGCAGCAGCGCGCGCTGGACGAATTGTTTCCGCGTTTCGGGATTCCGTTCTCGAATTGCGTCCTGGATCCGGCAGCGGTATTCGGGAGGACTGCCCCCGTCGTTCTGGAAATCGGCTCCGGCATGGGCGAAACGACCGCCGAGATCGCGCAGCAGAACCCGGCGGTGGACTTCATCGCCATTGAAGTGCACGGCCCCGGCATCGGCAGCCTGCTGAAGAAAATCGCGG
>JANNXB010000253.1:0-4577 GCA_031409355.1 Betaproteobacteria bacterium
TCGACTCCATGATCGTCGACGGCCTGTGGGACGTGTTCAACCAGTACCACATGGGCGTCACCGCCGAGAACGTCGCCAGGGAGCATGTGGTGTCGCGCGAAGAGCAGGACGAATTCGCGGTGAAGAGCCAGAACAAGACGGAAGCCGCGCAGAAGTCCGGCCGCTTCAACGACGAGATCGTTCCCTACGAAGTGCCCACTCGAAAAGGTCCGGTGGTATTCGGCGTGGACGAATTCCCGCGCCACGGCGCGACCATCGAGGGCATGAAGAGCCTGAAGCCCGCGTTCGACAAGAACGGCACGGTGACCGCGGCGAACGCCTCGGGCATCAATGATGGCGCGGCGGTTGTTGTTTTGTGCTCTTCAAGGAAAGCCAAGGAATTGGGGTTAAAACCCATGGCGAGAATAAAAGCGTTTGCTTCCGCCGGCGTGGATCCGAAGTACATGGGCATGGGCCCGGTGCCCGCTTCCAAGCGCTGCCTGTCACGCGCCGGCTGGGCGCCGAAGGATCTCGACCTGATGGAAATCAACGAAGCGTTCGCCGCGCAGGCCATAGCCGTGAACCGGCAGATGGGCTGGGATCTCTCGAAAGTCAACGTCAACGGCGGCGCGATCGCGCTCGGCCACCCGATCGGGGCCTCGGGCTGCCGGATCCTCGTCACGCTGCTGCACGAAATGCTGAAACGCGACGCGAAGAAAGGCCTCGCGTCGCTGTGCATCGGCGGCGGCATGGGCGTGGCGCTCGCGGTAGAGCGATGAGTGCGGTGCTGAAAACCGAGGCGGCGCCGAAGCGCGTCGTCTTCGTCACCGGCGGCATGGGCGGCATCGGCAGCGCGATCTGCCGCCGCCTGGCGCTGGCGGGCCACACCATCGTCGCCGGCTGCCTGCCGGGTTACGAACGCAAGGAAGAATGGCTGGGTACCATGCGCAACGACGGTTTCAAGGTGCACGCCGCCGAGGGCGACGTCGCCAACTTCGAGAGTTGCGCGAGCATGTTCTACAACGTGCGTTCGGTCGTCGGCCACGTGGACGTCCTCGTCAACAACGCCGGCATCACGCGCGATTCGCTCTTCAAGCGCATGACTGAGCGCGACTGGATCGAGGTCATCAACACCAACCTGAACAGCGTCTTCAACGTCACGCGCCAGGTGGTCGATGGCATGACCGAGCGCGGCTGGGGGCGCATCGTCAACATCTCCTCGGTGAACGCGATCAAGGGCCAGTTCGGCCAGACCAACTATTCGGCGGCCAAGGCGGGCATGGCGGGATTCTCCAAGGCGCTGGCGCAGGAAGTCGTGAAGAAGGGCGTCACCGTGAACACGGTGTCGCCGGGCTACGTCGAGACCGACCTGGTGCGGGCGATTCGCCCCGAGGTGCGCGCGCAGATCGTGGCGTCCATCCCGATGGGGCGCCTGGCGCAGCCCGAGGAAGTCGCGGCGGTGGTCGCATTCCTCGCCTCGGAAGAGGCCGGGTACATCACCGGGGCCAACATTTCTGTCAACGGCGGCATGCACATGATGTAGTAGACTGGAATCGATAGCGGAAGGTCATTGGAGGAGGGGTAAACGTGGCACAGAAGCAACTCGCCGTCGTGACCGGCGGCATGGGCGGCCTGGGAGAATCGATCAGCACCAAGATGGCCGATGCCGGCTACCAGGTGGTGGTGACGTATTCGCCATCGAACACCAAGTACAAGTCCTGGCTCGACGAGATGAAAGGCAAGGGCTACAGCTTTTCCGCCTACCCGGTGGATGTCGTGTCGTACGAGGATTGCGTGGCGAAGGCGGCGCAGATCCAGAAGGAGTGCGGCAACATCGACATCCTCGTGAACAACGCCGGCATCACGCGCGACATGACGTTCAAGAAGATGGGCAAGGCGGATTGGGACGCGGTGATGCACACCAACCTCGATTCCTGCTTCAACATGACCAAGCAGGTGATGGACGGCATGGTGGAGCGGAACTGGGGACGGGTGATCAATGTCTCATCGGTGAACGGGCAGAAGGGCGCCTTCGGCCAGACCAACTATTCGGCGGCCAAGGCCGGAATTCATGGCTTCACCAAGGCGCTCGCGCTGGAGGTGGCGAAGAAGGGCGTCACCGTGAACACGATTTCGCCGGGCTACATCGGCACCAAGATGGTGACCGCGATACCGAAGGAGATTCTCGATTCCAAGATCCTGCCGCAGATCCCGGTGGGGCGCCTCGGCAAGCCCGAGGAGATCGCCGGATTGATCATTTATCTTTGTTCCGAAGAAGCCGCGTTCGTGACCGGGGCCAACATCTCGATCAACGGCGGGCAGCACATGTATTAGTCGTATTACATAGCAAGGAGTGGACTGACATGGCAGCGAATCCCGAAGAAAAAATGGAACACCCGACCCGGCTGATCAAGAAGTACCCGAACCGCCGGCTCTACGACACCAAGACGTCGAGCTACATCACGCTCGCGGACGTTAAGCAGATGGTGCTGAAGAACGAGGATTTCCAGGTGCTCGACGCCAAGTCCAACGAGGACCTGTCGCGCCAGATCCTGCTGCAGATCATCCTCGATGAGGAGTCGGGCGGCATGCCGATGTTCTCCTCCGATCTGCTGTCGCAGATGATCCGCTCCTACGGCAGCGCGATGCAGGGCTTCATGGGCTCGTATCTGGAGAAGAACCTCGATGGCTTCCAGCAGATGCAGAAGGCGCTGCAGGATCAGTCGCAGAAACTCTACGGCGACGGCTCGAAGAGCTCGAACGAGATCTGGGCGCAGTTCATGAGCATGCAAGGTCCGGCGATGCAGGGCCTGATGCAGGCCTACATGGAGCAGAGCCAGAAGATGTTCGCGCAATTCCAGGAACAGATGCAGGGCCAGGCGCGCAACATGTTCACCGGCTTCCAGTTTCCGGGATTTCCTCCGCAAGGCGGTCCGGATAAAAAGCCATAGGAAGGGGGACGGGGCCCCTTCCCCGTCCAAAGTCGGGTTTGTATCGCTCGGCTGTCCCAAGGCACTCGTAGATTCCGAACGAATCCTCACCCAGCTAAGGGCCGAGGGTTACGCCACCGCGCCCGACTACGCCGGCGCCGACCTCGTCATCGTCAACACCTGCGGCTTCATCGATGCCGCGGTCGAGGAGTCGCTGGGCGCGATTGGCGAAGCGCTTGCGGAGAACGGCAAGGTGATTGTAACGGGGTGCCTGGGTTTCAAGCACGACCTGGTCAGGAAGGCCCATCCTTCCGTGCTGGCGATCACGGGGCCCCACGACACGCCTGGCGTGATGAAAGCAGTCCACGCCCACCTGCCGAAGCCGCACGACCCGTTTACGGATCTGGTTCCGCCCCAAGGCATCAAGCTCACGCCGAATCACTACGCGTACCTGAAGATTTCCGAAGGCTGCAACCACCGCTGCACGTTCTGCATCATCCCCTCGATGCGCGGCGACCTGGTCTCGCGCCCGATCGGCGAGGTGATGCAGGAGGCGGAGAACCTGGTGAAGGCGGGCGTGAAGGAATTGCTCGTCATCTCGCAGGACACGAGCGCGTATGGAGTAGACGTGAAATACCGCACCGGCTTCTGGAACGGCAAACCGCTCAAGACGCGCATGACGGAACTATGCGAAGCGCTCGGCTCGCTCGGTGTATGGGTGCGCCTGCATTACGTCTATCCGTATCCCAGCGTCGATGACGTCATTCCGCTGATGGCCGACGGGAAAATCCTGCCTTACCTGGACATCCCCTTCCAGCACGCCAGCCCGCGCATCCTGAAGCTCATGAAACGCCCGGCCGCGGCCGAGAAGGTGCTGGCGCGCATCCGCAAGTGGCGCGAAATCTGCCCGGACCTCGCGATCCGCAGCACCTTCATCGCCGGATTCCCTGGCGAGACCGATGAAGAATTCGACATGCTCCTGGATTTTCTCAAGGAGGCGCAGCTGGATCGCGTCGGCTGCTTTGCCTATTCCCCTGTCGAAGGCGCGAAGGCAAACGAGTTGCCGGACCCGATTCCCGAGGACGTCCGGGAAGCACGCAAGAAGAGGTTCATGCAGGTGCAGGCGAAAATCAGCCGCGACAAACTGAAATCCAGGGTCGGTACGATCCGGAAGGTGCTCGTCGACGCGCCGGGCATCGGCCGTTCCAGCGCCGATGCGCCGGAAATTGATGGCCTGGTTTATTTTGATAAAACCCCTAAAGTGAAAACAGGACAATTTGTCGATGTCCGCATCGAGCGCGCCGACGAGCACGATCTACACGGGAGACTGGCATGAGCACACGTGAAGTTGTGGTGGTTTCCGGCGCTCGCACGGCAATCGGCGGCTACGGTGGTTCGCTAAAGGACATGGCACCGACGAAGCTCGGCGCGATCGCGATCATGGAAGCGGTGGCGCGCGCGAAGATCGATCCGGCAAGCGTCGGCCACGTGGTGATGGGCAGCGTGATCCACGGCGAGGCAAGAGACATGTACATCTCGCGCGTCGCGGCGATCGAAGCCGGATTGCCGGTGGGCACGCCCTGCCTGACGGTGAACCGCCTGTGCGGCTCCGGCCTGCAGGCCATCGTCTCTGCGGCGCAGCACATCCTGCTCGGCGATACCGACGTC
>JANNXB010000254.1:0-4795 GCA_031409355.1 Betaproteobacteria bacterium
GAAAAAGGCCGGACGCTGGACGCGCGCGTGGCGCAGGAGGGCGCGGGCGAGGGCATCGCCTTTGCGTTCGACCGCATGCAGCGCACGCCGAACACCGTCGCTGCGCACCAGCTGATCGACCTCGCGCAGGCGCAAGGCAAAGCCGGTCCGGTGGTAGACGTGCTGTTCCGCGCCTACTTCGAGGAAGCGCGGGATATCGGCGATGCCGCGGTGTTGAAAGAGATCGCGGAGGGCGCAGGCGTCACGGGCTGGCCTGAATCCACGGACAGGGCAAAGGTCGCGGAGCAGGAAGAGCGCGTACGCGATCTGGGTATCAGCGGCGTGCAGACCTTCATCTTCGACCGCAAATCCGGCCTGTCAGGCGCCTATCCGCCCGAACAGCTCGCGCAGGCAATAAGGGAAGCCGCTTCTAGGTAAAGTCCAGTCTGCCGGCGACCAGCACGCCGTAGATGCGGATCGGCGAGCGGCGCGGCAGTTCGAGTTGCGGCAGGGGTTCCGCGTCCAGGTCGAGGTTCTCCACCGACAACGCGCCCATCACCGCTTCGGACATCACGAATTCGCCGGCGCGCGCGCGGGTCACCATTGCCTGCGCCAGGCTGACGCTGTCGCCGAACGCCACGCGCCGCTCCAGGCCGCGCGGCCCGGCGATGCCGAGCACGGCTTCGCCCAGGTGCAGGCCCTGCGCCACGGCGCTGCGCAGGCCGTAGGCACTGCGCCATTTCTCCGCCAGCTTCGGGAACTCGGACTGGATCCGCTGCGCCGCGCATACCGCCTGCTGCGCCTCCTGCACCGCGTTGCCGCGGGTGAACGCGGAGAGCAGCATTTCGTGCTGCGTCGTGATCGCTTCGCCGTTGTGTGCGGCGACGATGTCCGACGCGAAGGCGAAGAACTCGTTCGCCAGCAGGAGCACGAGGCTGGCATCCAGCGCTTCCGACATCCGCGCCAGGCCGCGCAGTTCGGTGCCGAGCAGCGCTGCCTGGCGCCGGTCCGTCGCCGGTGTGAAACCGACGGTGGTCTTCTGGTGCATCGAAACCGCTGGAATTGCGCCCATTCCGCTTCTCCTGAACCGAGGTAACGGGCCCAGAGTACGGTTTGCAAGAATGTGTCAGTGAGGAACTATTGACGCTTCCTTATCCGAATGTCCGTACGGTCGCCGCACGCCGACGGGCGGCGGCGTGACGTAATGCACAGTCCTACAGGACGGTGATCAGGGCGACCACGAACACCACCAGCGCGCCGGCGGCAAAGAACGACAGCGTGGCATTCGACACCTGGGGCAGGTCCGGGTCGCGCAGGACGGGTTCCGGATGGTGTTCGTCGTGATGCTCTTCTTCTTCGGCATGCGCGGGCTTGCCGACTTTCTCGTTGAAAGAGACGAAGAAATCGTTGGCGACCTTGTTCGCGGCCGCATCCACCAGCCGGGAACCGATCTGCGCCAGCTTGCCGCCCACGTTCGCCTTGACCTTGTAGGCGAGCCTGGTCGAATGGCCTTCCGGCGTCAGGCTGACATCGGCGCCGCCCTTGGCGAATCCCGCCACGCCGCCCTGGCCCTCGAAGGCGATCGAGTAGGAATGCGGCGGCTTCATGTTCGAGAGGTTCAGCTTGCCCTTGAACTTGGCGCTCACCGGGCCGACGCGCGCGGTCATTCGCACCACGTACTCCGTGTCGCTAGTGCGGTCGATGGACTCGCAGCCCGGCACGCAGGCCTTGAGCATTTCCGGGTCGTTCAGCGCGGCCCAGGTGTCGGCCTGCGATGCGTGGATCAGCTGTTCGCCCGTCATTTCCATGCGCGTTTCTCCAGTGCGGAACGTAAGCCATGCGGGCCGGATTCGGTCAGCGCGTGGGACAGATCGATGAGGCTTTTCAGATTATGCACCGGCAGGAAGCGGTCGACGTGCGGCAGCATCGCGCGCACGCCCGCCGGCCGCGCCTCGAACTTCTCGTAGCGCAGCAGCGGATTGAGCCAGATCAGCTGCTTGCAGGACTTGTGCAGGCGCTGCATTTCCTCCGACAGACCTTCGCCCGCCTCGCGGTCCAGGCCGTCGGACACCAGCAGCAGGCAGGCGTTCTGCCCGAGCACGCGCCGGCCCCAGCGCCAGTTGAACTCGCGCAGGCTCCAGCCGATGCGCGTGCCGCCCGACCAGTCCTTGATCGCGTCCGCCACGCGCGCCATCGCCACGTCGACGTCGCGGTGGCGCAGCTGGCGCGTGATGTTGGTGAGCCGCGTGCCGAAGACGAACACCGAGACGCGGTCGCGGTCGTTGGTGATGGCGTGCAGGAAATGCAGGAACATGCGCGCATAGGGATTCATCGAGCCCGAGATGTCGCACAGAACCACCAGCGGCGGGTGGATGCGGGTCGGCGATTCGCGCACCAGCGGGATCACGGCTCCGCCCTCGCGCATCGATTCGCGCAGGGTGGCGCGCAGGTTGATTGTCTTGCCGTTTATCGAAGTTTTTTTCCTTCTTGTAACAATCAAAGGCAAAGGAAGGCGCAGCTCGCGCAGCATTTTCTTCGCTTCGGCGAGCTCGGCCGCGGACATGGTGTCGAAATCCATGCGCTGCAGCACCTCGCGCGTCGAGAAGGTGAGCCGCGCGTCCATCTCGATCCTTTCGTCCTTCTGCTCCTGCTCGGCCTTCTTCTGGTCGAAGAGGGCGTCCGAGAGGCGCTGGCTCTGCTCCTGCTCGGGCTTGCCGGCGCGGCCGTAGGTCTTGGGCAGCAGCGCGTTCATCATCCGCTCGACCAGCTTCGGGTCGCGCCAGAAGATGCGGAAGGCCTGGTCGTAGATCGGGCGCTGCTCCTCCTTGGAGAGAAACACCGCCGACATGGTCCAGTACCAGTCCTCGCGCCGGTTGCAGTCGGTAAGTTCCAGCGCCTTGACGCAGTCCACCACGCGGTCGGGCCCCAGGCGCATGCCCGCCGCGCGCAGCAGGCGCGCGAAGTGCATCACGTTTTCGGCGAGTTTCTGCCGGCTGCCGGCGGCGTCGATTTCCGGGAACATGCGCGGGGAAACTCAGGCCTCGACGTGCTTCGCGCCAGTTTCGGCGAGCGGCGACTTGCGCGCCAGTTTTTCGACCGTGCGCGAGGACACGACCGCGTGGTCGGCGAAGTAGCGCTCGTGGTTGCGCTCCACGTCCTCCAGCCGGTAGACGTAATTCACCATCAGGCCCGCCGAGCGCGCCATGCCCGAATCGGAGGTGTCGCCGAGCCAGTTGAGCCGCTCCAGCGCCGCGCCGTTGCCAAGGTGGAAGCGCGCGACCGGGTCGAGCGGCTCGCCGTCCTGCTTGGCGTGCAGCAGGTACCAGGCGCACAGGCGCAGCAGGAGCTTTTCCAGCGTCTCGGGTACTTCTCCCGCATGCCAGCCCGGTGTGTCGATTGCCGCGAGGAGCGCGAGTCGTTGTTCCGCATTTGGCCCGACGGAAAGCCTGACGCGCGCCTCTGTGCCATCAAGCCAGCGGCGAAACCCGGGAATCGGAGAGAGCGTCGCAAACTGCTTCAGGTGCGGAAATTCCCCCTTCAGGTCCTCCGCGACCTGCTTGATGAGCAGATTGCCGAAGGAAATGCCGCGCAGGCCTTCCTGGCAGTTGGTGATGGAGTAGAAGATCGCGGTGTCGGCCTGCGCCGTCCCGGCGACCGGCGCGTTGATGTCGAGCAGGGGCTGGACCTGCGCGCTGATGCCGCGCGTCAGGGCCACCTCGATGAAGATCAGCGGCTCGTCGCGCAGCTGCGGGTGGAAGTAGGCGAAGCAGCGCCGGTCGCCCTCCAGCCGCCGGCGCAGGTCGCGCCAGCCCTGCACCGCGTGCACCG
The DNA here is from genome assembly GCA_031409355.1 of Betaproteobacteria bacterium. Lineage (GTDB taxonomy): Bacteria > Pseudomonadota > Gammaproteobacteria > Burkholderiales > SG8-39 > RBG-16-66-20. The sequence goes on from JANNXB010000254.1 coordinate 3,808, forward strand.
CCTCGTACTCGATGAGCTTCTCCAGCACGATCGCCGGGGTGCGCCAGTCGATGCGCTCGAGGCGCAGGAAGCCGCGGTTGAACCAGGAGCGGAACAGGTGCAGCAGGTCCGCGTCGATCGCGTTCCAGGCCGGGTGCTGCTTCAGGCCGCGCAGAAGCTGCTTGCGCATCTCGACCAGCGCCGCGGTGCCGCCCGGCGCCATGTTCAGGCGCCGGAACAGTTCCTGGCGCGCCGTATCGATGACTTCCTGGAGCTGGATCAGGTTCTGCGGCGTCGGATCGTAGCGGTAGGCGTCGGCGGCCTTGCCGACCGCTTCCGGCGAGGGCGCGAATTCCCGCGCCAGGATGTCGAAGAATTCCTCGCGGCAGCGCGCGTCCAGCGCCTGGTAGGCGGAGAGCGCCTGGCGCGCGAGGGCCGCGCCGGAAACCTCGCCGCGCTCGCCGAGCAGCGCCTCGCACAGGGACACCAGGTGCTGCGTATCCCGTCCGGCGCCGCTGCGCTTGCGGCCGAGCAGGCGGCGCAGGAAGGAAGCGGCGCTCATCGCGGGACGGGCATCTCGGCCGCCGTGGCGGCCGCTTTCGACTCGGTGACGAGGCGCGTCGCCTCGTCGCCCGCGATGCGCTCGATGTCGTCCTGGTACTTTAGCAGGACGCCCAGCGTGTTGTTCACGGTCTCAGGATCGAGCGTGATGCGATCCAGCGCGACCAGGCAGTTCGCCCAGTCGATGGTTTCGGCGACGCCGGGCAGCTTGAACAGGTCCACGCCGCGCAGGCGCTGCACGAAGGCCACCACTTCCTTCGACAGGGCGGCAGCGGCTTTCGGCGCCTTGCGCCGCAGGATCTCGAGCTCGCGCGCCGCATCCGGGTAATCCACCCAGTGGTAGAAGCAGCGGCGCTTCACCGCGTCGTGGATTTCGCGGGTGCGGTTCGATGTGATGATCACCACCGGCGGCTCCACCGCCTTGAGCGTGCCGATTTCCGGGATCGTG
>JANNXB010000255.1:0-8456 GCA_031409355.1 Betaproteobacteria bacterium
ATACCCATTGCGAGCCGACCTTGTTCAGCTGCTGTGAGGCAGCGTAGATCCCGCCCTGGGCCTTGCCGACTTCGTCAGCGATGTCACTCACGTCCACCGCGCTCGAGGCATAGAGGTGCGGCAGATTGTTCAGCAGCATCAGGATGTCGGGCCCGCTGCCTGACTGGATCGCCGAGGTGGCCCGCGCCGGAATGTCATTGGCGTTGACAGTCTCAATATTGAGCTTGATGCCGAGCGCTTTCTCCACCTCGGGCGCGTAGACTTCGCGCAGCACCTTGTCGGCGGCCGGCACGAAATCGTTCCAGCGCAGGATGTGGATCGTGTTGGCCTGCGCGAACACCGGCGCGCGGTGCGCGGCAAGAATTCCGGCGAGACCGGTCGCCGCGATGCTGGCGCCGGTCGCCTTCAGAAACTTTCTGCGTTTCATTACATCTCCCCTTGAATGTAAAACCCGGCCGATGCGACCGCAGTCGTGCAATCTGCCTTCACGGGCGCGCAAAGTCAATTATTTTCCCGACGATGTCGCGACTGTTGCTGTGCAACATTCGCGATCGTGCGCCCGTTCGATAAGCTGTACCGCATGCGAAACACCGTCGAATCCCTTCCCCGCGGCATCGTGCCGATGCAATACGCGTTTTTCGGCGCGGACGGTGCGTTGGACCTGGACGCTTTTCGCCTGCAGATCGGTGCCTGCCTGCGTGCCAACGTGCAGGGCATCGCAATCCTCGGCCTGGCGACTGAGGTTTCCAAGCTCGCGCGCGAGGAACGCTCGGCGCTGCTCGAGGCCGCGTCGGCAGCGATCGGCGGGCGGGCGCCGCTCTCGGTCACGGTGTTCGGCCGGACGCCCGAAGAGCAGATCGACTTCGTGCGCGAGGCGGAGCGCGCCGGCGCCGCCAGCGTCGTGCTGCAGCCACCGCGCCTCCCTGGCATCGATGAGGCCGCGCTGTTGCGCTTTTTCGGACGCGTGATCGACGCCTCCGGCATCCCCGCGGGAATCCAGAATGCCCCCGAGTACATCGGCATCGGCCTGGGGGTCGAGTCGATCGAGACTCTGCGCCGCAACCACCCGAATTTCCGCGTGCTCAAAGCGGAAGGATCGGCGATGCTGGTCCGCCGCACTATCGAGCAGACACAGGAAAAGCTGATCGTGCTCAACGGCCGCGCGGGGCTCGAACTGCCCGACAACCTTCGGGCCGGCTGCAGCGGCATGATCCCTGGAGCCGAGGCCTGCGATGTGCTTGCACGCGTCTGGTCCGGACTGCAAGGCGACGAGCGCTCGGCAGCGCAGGCGGAGACGCTGTACCTTGAGGTGCTACCGTTGCTCACGTTTCTGATGCAGTCCATCGACCAGATCCTGTGCTACGGCAAGCGCCTGCTGGCACGGAGGATAGGGCTTGGCGAGGTCCATGACCGGGCCCCCGCCCTGGGCCCGACGCCATTCGGCCTCGCCTGCCTCGAGCGCCACGCCGCGCGTCTTCCCGCGTGGCCGCAAGCGGGACAGCGTTGACTGACCCGGCAGGACTCGCTCTGGCCGCGAAGATCGCGGCCGCGGCAGTTTTCGTCGTTGCAGCTTCGCGGGCCACCGAGCGCGCCGGCCCGCTGCTGGGCGCGATGATCGCGACCTTGCCGGTCTCCGCCGGACCGGTCTACGTATTCCTCGCGCTGGACCACGGCGCAGCCTTCATATCGGAGAGCGCGCGCATGAGCGTCGCGGCCACCACCGCCACTGCGGCCTTCGTGGCTGCGCACGCTTTCGCCGCGCAGCGGCTCGCCACGCCCGCGTCGCTCGCGCTGGCCACGCTCGCCTGGTTCGGCGCCGCACTCGCGCTCCAGTTGCGCGACTGGAGTTTCGTTGAAGCCTGCCTGCTGTACGCCGGAACCTTCGCGCTCGCGATCCGCGCGCTGCGGCGCTTCGCGGTTGCCGTAGAGGCGCCGCCGGTACCGCGCGCGCGCTTCGACCTTGTATTGCGCGTGCTGTTGGTCGCGGCGGTGGTAGTCGCGACGACTTTCGCCAGCCACGCGCTCGGCCCCGAAGCGGCCGGGGTGCTGGCGACCTACCCGGTCGTCTTCACATCCCTGGTGGTGATCCTGCAGCCGCGGCGCGGCGGCCGCTTCACGGCCTCGGTTCTGGTGAACAGCCTGAAGGGCCTGCTCGGCTTCGGACTGGCTCTGGCGGTACTGCACGTCGCGGCGGCACGCATGAGTGCCACGGCAGCGCTACTGCTCGCATTGGCGGTAGCGGTGGGCTGGAACGCCATGCTGCTTGGCCATCATCGCTTCAAGCGCCTCTCCAAGCCTCCGGGTTGACGAGATGGGCCGGACGCCGGCCGAGCGAGAAGTCGACTACGCCCTGCAGACCCGAAGAGGCGATGGCGTGGAAGCACTCATCGGTCCAGCACAGCGCATGGGGCGTGACGATCACGTTGTCCATTTTGAGAAGCGGGTTCGCGGAATCAATGGGCTCCTGCTCGAACACGTCCAGGCCGGCGCCGGCGATCCTGCCGGCGCGCAGCGCCTCGATCAGCGCCGGTTCGTCGACGATGGGCCCGCGCGCCACGTTGATGAAGTAGGCGCTTGGCTTCATCAGCGCGAACTGCGGCGCGCCGATCAGGTGGCGCGTTTCCTCGTTCAGCAGGCAAGCCACGACGATGAAGTCCGATTCGCGCAGCAGTTGCTCGAGGGGCACGAGCGTTGCGTCCAACGTGCGCAACGAGGCCTCGCTCGCGTAGGGGTCGGCGACAATGCGACGCATGCCGAATGGCGCGGAAACCCTGAGCAGCTCCTGGCCGATGCCGCCGCCGCCCACGATGCCGAGCGTCCGTCCCACGAGACCGGTACCCATGAGGTCATTGCGCTCCAGCCAGCGCCCGGCACGCGTGATGCGGTCCTTGGCGAAGAGGCGCCCGGCGAGCGCAAACAGCAGGGTGAGCGTGGCTACCGCCACCGGGCGGCGGATCGCCAGCGGCGTATTGGTGAGCACGATCCCCTTCGCGCTTAGCGCGGCGACATCGACCGAGTCGTAGCCGATGCCGTGGCGAGCGACGATGCGCGTGCGGCAATCGCCGCGCGAAACCGTGGCGGCGCTGACGCGCGAGGAATTCACGTAGAGCCCGTCGTAGCACGCCGCGAGTTCGGGCGTGATCTCCTTTACCGATTCCGCCGTGTACTCCCAGTCGAGCGCGGGATTGCCCTTCAGCACTTCCAGCGCGGCGGTGCCGAACGAGGGTTCGCCCGCCGCATTCAGCACGTCGCGCACGATGCCGAGCTTGAATTTCATTGCAGTCCTTTCAGCGTCGCGCGGATCGCCGACTGCAGCAGCGAGGAGTCGAGCCCGGCGGCGATCATGTTGAAGCCGAATTCGCGGTAGCGCTTCGCCCAGGCGGCGTCGGCCGCCATGAAGCCCAGGCCCTTGCCGTGGCGGCGCGCGGTCGCGACAACAGCGCGCACGGCGTCGAGGTATTTCGGCGATTCGAACTCGCCCGGAATACCGAGGAAGTTGGTCAGGTCGAAATGGCCGAGCCAGAGAACGTCGACGCCCGGCGTCGCGGCAATGCCTTCCAGTTCCGCCAGCCCACGCTCGGACTCGATCTGCGCGATCACCAGCGTGCGCGCGTTCAGCGCCGCCAGCTTGGCTTTGACATCGCCGCCCGAGTAGTCATCCTGCGCCACGCCGAACGCGGCGCCGCGCCTGCCCTGCGGCGGATAGTGCGTCGCCTCGGCGATGCGCCGCGCCTCTTCGGCGCTCTCCACCATCGGCACCATCACGCCGAAGGCGCCGACATCGAGCGCGCGTGCCATGAAGTGGTATTCGCTGCGCGGCACGCGCACCAGCGGCTCGATGCCGATGCCGCGGCAGCCCGCGGCGAGCATCTTCAGCGTCTCGAACCCCAGGCCCGCGTGCTCCATGTCGAACAGCGCGAACTCGCAACCGGCCGCCTTGAGCACCTGCGGCATGCCGGGCGCGAAGAACTCGAAAATCATCGCACCGTCCACCGCCTCGCCCGCGAGCACGCGCTGTCTGATCGCGCTCGGTCGCACGCCGGTTGAATCGCCCATCTGGCCCCCATTGCCTTGAGATGGCCGGATCATAGCGCGCCGGTCGCGCTACGATTGCGTTCCATGGTCGCCCCATCCCCGATCGTCGACGCGCACCAGCATTTCTGGGACCCGCGGATCAATTACCACCCCTGGCTGTGCGACCAGCCGCCGATCCCCTTCCGCTATGGCGACTACTCCGCCCTGCGCCGTCCCTACCTTCCGGCTGATTATTTCTCCGATGCGGCGCATCATCAGGTGGTGATGACCGTGTATGTCGAGACGGAGTGGGATCCGCGAGATCCGGTCGGCGAGATGCACTATGTTGAAAGGCTGCGGCGGGAGACCGTCTTTCCCACGGTTGCGGTGGCCCAGGCGCGGCTGCATCGCGAAGACGTCGAGGCGGCGCTGGAAGCCCTGGCGCGATACGATTTCGTGCGCGGCATCCGCCACAAGCCGGCTCCCGGGCAGATGGACGACGCACGCTGGCGCTCGGGATTCGCACTGCTCGCCCGGCGGGGACTGCGTTTCGATCTGCAGGCGCCTTGGACGCAGTTGGTCGAGGCGGCGCGTCTCGCGCGCGACTTTCCCGGCACCTGCATGGTCCTCAACCACACGGGGCTGCCCGCCGACCGCAGCCCGGCGGGCATCGCCGGCTGGCAAAATGCGATGCGCACGCTGGCGGCATGCCCGAACGCGGCCCTCAAGGTATCGGGACTCGGCATCCCGGGGCAGCCATGGACCGCCGCATCGAACCGCGATGTGGTGCTCGCGGCAATCGACCTGTTCGGCATCGAGCGGGCCATGTTCGCGAGCAATTTTCCCGTGGACGGCCTGTGCGGCAGCTTCGATGCGATCGCCTCCGGAATGCGCGAAATCCTGCGCGGCTTCACGGCGGCGGAGCAGCGCGCCTTCTTCCACGACAATGCGGTGCGCATCTACGACATGGAGAAACAATGAGCGGAAAAATGAAGATCGGTTACGTCGGCGTCGGCCTGATGGGCATGCCCATGGCGAAGCGCCTGCTTTCCCTGGGCTACACCGTTCGCGCATACGACATCTCTGCGCAGCGGATGGCAGAGGGAAAAGAGGCAGGGGCGGCCGCGGCTGCGTCTGCCGCCGACGCAGCGAAGGGTGCGGATCTGGTCCTCGTCAACCTGCCGACCCCGGAGGCAGTGGAAGCAGCAGTATTCGGAGAGAACGGCGTCGCCTCGGCTTTGCGGCCGCCGCAGCTCCTGGTCGATTTCTCCACCATCAAGGTCACCCAGTGCAAGGCCTTCGCGCAGCGGCTGCGCGAGATGACGGGTGTCGGCTGGATCGACGCGCCGGTCTCGGGCGGTCCGCCTGCTTCGGGCAGCGGCACCTTGACGGTCATGGCAGGCGGCGAAGCAGCCGACATCGAACGGGCCCGGCCGCTGTTTGCCGATGTCGCCGGACGATTCACCCATATGGGCCCTACGGCTGCCGGAATGGCTGCGAAGATGCTAAATCAACTCATCGTCGGCTCCGGCCATGCGGTCATGGCCGAAGCGGTGGTGCTGGCCGAGGCCGCGGGCATCGATCCCGCGCGCCTGCCCGAGTGCCTCGCGGGGGGCCTCGCGGACAGCGCGCTGCTGCAAAAGCTGTATCCGCGCATGGTGAAGCGCGACTTCGCGCCGCAGGGCTACGTGCGGCAATTGCTCAAGGACCTTGAGATGGCGAACGAATTCGCCGGCTCTCTGAAAGCGCCGACGCCGATGATGAGCGAGGCGCTGACGCTGTACCGCATGCTCGCGCATCTCGGCCACGGCGAACTGGACACGGCCGCCATACTCAAGCTCTACGAGCGCTAGGCGCTATTCACTACAGGGCGTCCAAATCCGACAGCGTGGCGGCAGCTTGTGCACGCAGCGCTACGCGGTCTTCTCGTGACATTTTGGTGATGTTTTTTGCCATCAGTGAAGCTCGGGGGTTCGATATCAACATTTTTTCGTGCTTATCCAAAAAGTACCAATAAAGCGTCGTGACCGGACAAGCGGTCGGCCCCATCTTCACGTCTGGCTTGTACCGACAACCACTGCAGTAGTTGGACATGCGCTTGATGTATTGCCCGCTGGCGATATACGGCTTGGACGTGAATCGTCCACCGTTAGCATAAATTGCCATGCCTGCCACATTGGGAAGCTCAACCCACTCAACTGCGTCAACGTAGACCGCGAGATACCAATCCTCAATCTCGGTCGGCGCCACTTCTGCCATCAGGCCAAAAATCCCCGTCACCATGAGCCGCTGAATATGATGCGCATAACCATACTTCAGCGTTTGGCCGATGGTGTCACGCATGCAATTCATCTGCGTGTTGCCCGTCCAGTACCACTTCGGCAGCTTGCGATCGTGATTGAAATAATTTGCCTCGCGCATCCCCGGCATGTCTAGCCAGTACACGCCGCGGATGAATTCCCGCCAACCCAGCACCTGTCTCACAAATCCTTCGACGGCCTCAATTGGCACACGCCCATCGTCAAAAGCCGCCACCGCGGCCACGATTACCTCGCGCGGGTCGAGCAATTTCACATTCAACGCCGCTGAGATGTGCGAGTGATACAGGAACGGCTCATTGGTCCACATTGCATCTTGGTACTGGCCAAATGCCGCCAGGCGTTCAGCGACAAAGCCCCGCAACGCACGAAGCGCGTCTTCTCGCGTGACTGGCCAGGCAAATTCCTCGAGCGAACCCGGGTGATCGGCAAAATGTTTCTGAACATCAACGATGACACTCGCGGTAATGTCATCGGGTGGCACACGCAGCGTTGGCGGCACACCGCTTGGCCCGCCCTTTGGAAAGGCGCCTCGATTTGCGGCGTCGAAGTTCCAGCGACCTTGTAGCGGCTCGTTACCGTCCATCATGATGCTGAACCGCCTACGCATCGTTCGATAGAAATACTCCAGGCGTAGTTGTTTATAGCCCTTGGCCCACTCCGCGAACTCTGCGCGCGAACACATAAAGTGGCGGTCTTCACGCATCACTAAATTGATCTTGTGAGAATTCGCGAACGCGGTCAGTTGCCGCTCGATGCGCCAGTCGCCCGGCTCAGCCATGACGATTTTTTCTGGTTTGTACTGGTTGATCGCATCCGCCAATACATCGACTAGCGAAGCAAAATTGGGGTCGCCGTGTTTGCCGCCCTTACCAATAGCGCGATAGTCGACCGTTAGCTGTTGTGCGCGAAGTGACTCAGCAAAGTGGCGCATCGCCGAAAAGAAGAATGCCGTACGCGGTTTTGCCGACCAGACGTGCGTGGATTCTTCTCGCACTTCGGCCATCAACACGACATCACGATCGGGCATGATGTCCGCCAGCGCGGCTGAGTCAAGGTTGAGCTGGTCTCCGAGCACGAAGATGAGGTGGCGACATTTTTTCATGCTGTCCTGCTAGTTAGTGGCGCCCTAACAATAATCATCGCTGTACCCGCCGCGCCGAGGGTGCGTAAGCTTGCGTAGAGATCACGGGCATAGTCCTCTGCCTTTGCTGGCGCCTGCAACCAGATGAGTGGTCGCAGGTGCCGAAACGGATGAGCCGGAAACTCTATCCGACCCTGGCCGCACGGCGCGGCATGACTTGACCATTCTCCTGCTCCCCTGCCCTGGTGTGACGGCGCCCAATGGGGATTATGTCGTCCCGCGAGCCGCTTTTGGCAAAATCAGGCTGCCTGACGGACGCAACGTGACTAAGAGCTTTGCAGTCGCGCGATCCGGCGATCGCCAAGCCTTCCGTTGCCTCCGCGAACCCGATGTCGGATGATGCCTGCGTGAGGGATGAACTTCCAGTCGTCGACGCGCACCACCACCTTTGGCAGCTCTCGGGCGGGCCGCTGTATTACCCGTGGCTGCAGGACCCGCAGCCGCACGATTTCTTCCTCGGGGACTACGGATCGCTGAAGCGCGATTATCTGCCGCCGGATTATCGGCGCGATACGGCCGGCCAAAATGTCGTCAAGACGGTGCATGTGGAGGCGGAATGCAGCCGCGACCAGCAGGTTGCTGAAACGCGCTGGCTCACCGAGCTCAATGCCCGTTACGGCATGCCGAACGCCATCGTGGCGCACGCTTGGTTCCATACCTCGAACGCGGAGGAAATCCTCGCCGAGCAGAAGTCTTTCCCCCTTGTGCGCGGCATCCGTTCCAAGCCCGTCACCGGCAACCGACCGGGCGAATCCGTGGCTGGCGCGCCCGGCTCCATGCAGGACCCGAAATGGCTGGCCGGCCTGCGCCTGCTGCGGAAATACGACCTGACCTGGGACCTGCGCGTGCCGACGTGGCACCTCGAAGAAGCAGCGCAGGTCGTGGGCGCGAATCCGGATATCCCCGTGGTCCTGAACCACACCGGCTTTCCCTGGGACCGGAGCGATGCCGGGCTCGAGCTATGGCGTCGGGGAATGAAA
>JANNXB010000256.1:0-2085 GCA_031409355.1 Betaproteobacteria bacterium
GAACTGCCTGCGCAAGGCCGGGCTCGCGTTCAGCATCGCGGTGGACGCGCGACGCGCGATCCGCTTTCTTCCCGCCGATGAACGGCAACGCGCCCGAGATGATCTTGCGGCGCAGATCGCGGAAGCCATGCACGAAGTGGAGGAGGACGACCAACTCCACCGGCGCCTCGCTGAATTGCGCCGGCAACTGACCCCGGAGGCGCACAGTGGACGGCTATGAACTCCTCGCGGTCGTCGTGTTCTTCCTGATCGGCTACTGGGCGGTGGATTTTTTCTGGCCGAAGAAGAAATCCTCCGACACTTCGCAAGACCGCGATCCGCCCGGCCCGGCGAATCAATGACCAGACACTCTTGCCAAATTTTGCCAAAGTACCTAATATTGGCCCATGAGCACGATGAACATCTCCCTGCCCGTTTCGCTCAAGGATTTTGTGGATGAGCAGGTCAACCGGGGCGGCTACGGCACCAGCAGCGAATACGTGCGCGAGCTGATCCGCAAGGACGCGGATCGGCTGCATCTGCGCGGATTGCTATTGGAGGGAGCCGCCTCCGCTCCGACGACGCCAGCCGATGGCGCCTATTTCAACGCACTGCGCAAGCGCGTCCAGCGACGCGCCCGGGGGTGAAGTCCAAGACCGTCATTCCGCGTGAGCTCGCCAACCGGGATGTCGAAGAAGCGATCGGGCACTACCTGCGCGAAGACGCGAGACAGGCCGCGCTGGGTTTCATCGAAGCCCTGGAACAGGCCTATCTCCAAATCGGGCGCCATCCAGCCACCGGCTCGCCTCGCTACGCGCACGAACTGGACCTTCCCGGTCTGCGTTACTGGTCTCTGACGCGCTACCCGCATCTGGTCTTCTACATCGAGCGCGACGATCACATCGACGTCTGGCGCGTGCTGCATGGCCAGCGCGACATCGCGTCGTGGCTCCTCGGTGAAGCGAATCCCAGTACGAACATTCCATGAAGAAAGCTAAGGAAATCGACGAACTGCGGCCCGAGTACAAATTAGAGATTGTGGAGTCTCTTGTGGTCGAGCGAAGCTTTTTGGGACAGCGAGGGAACGATTAATTTGACTGCCCGGGCTTGAGAAGTACGACTTTGCCAGCCGCAATCTTGCCCTCGGAGGTCAATTCCCACGTTCCCCGATTAGCAGCACGGTTGATGTAGCCGCGCTGCTTGAGCGCGTTGCGCGCCCAGGTGATGGTGTTCTCGGCTTTGGTTTCGCCGGTGCTGACGAGTTCCTGGTCCGCGGCGCCGATGAAGCCATCCTTCATCATTCGCTTCACGATGGCGTGGGTTACGTCGCGCTTGTGGCCTTGGCCGTCGAAGTCCTTCGCAAGGACGTAGAGCAGGTAGTCCTCGTAGATGGCCTGCGGCGTGAGTGCGTCCGGTGCAAGGCGCACGCTTTTCGGCGTTTTTGCGGCTGCGCGCAGCACGCCGCGTTCTTCGAGCAGGCGGCGGATCACCATGCTCGGCGAATCGACGAAGGGTTTGGCCAGTCGCTGCAGGCCTTCGAAGACGTCCTGCTCCACGCGGATGGTTGGCATGTAACAATGTAACATTATTCACTTTACTTTAAAGTCCCCTCAAACTGGAATTCGTGCGTATAATCCGCTCCCTTTCGCAGTAGCAGAGGATCTCTACATGGTGGTTATTCGACTGGCGCGAGGCGGCGCCAACAAGCGGCCCTTCTACCATCTGGTAGTGGCTGATTCGCGTCGTGCGGCGACCAGCCGCTTCATCGAGCGCGTGGGTTATTACGATCCGAAGGCGCCCGCGGGGCGCGAGTCGCTGCGCGTCAACGTCGAGCGCATCGAATACTGGAAAGGCAAGGGCGCGCAGCCTTCGTCGACCGTGGTGCGGCTCGTCAAGCAGTTTGGCAAGAGCAAAAAAGCCGCCTGAGGATCTGATCGAGTACGGACGCGTCGCCGATCCGTACGGCGTGCGCGGCTGGCTCAGGGTGGTGGTGGACGAGCCCGAACTGCTCGCCGCGGCGCCGGTCTGGTGGATCGGCGGCGAAGCGCGGACGGTGAAGGAATCCAAGGTGCACTCGGGAACGCTGCTCGCGAAGCTCGCGGGCAT
>JANNXB010000257.1:0-4344 GCA_031409355.1 Betaproteobacteria bacterium
TTCTGGTCGGGCGCCACCATGCCGGTCTTGGCGCCCATCTCGATGGAGAGGTTGCAGATCGTCAGCCGGCCTTCCATCTCGAGGTTGCGGATCGCCTCGCCCGCGTACTCCACCGCGTAGCCGACGCCGCCCGCGGTGCCGATCTTGCCGATCAACGCGAGTATCAAATCTTTCGCGACGACGCCGCGCGCCGGCTTGCCCTCGAAGCGCGCGCGCATGGTCTTCGGGCGCTGCTGCACGATGGTCTGCGTGGCGAGCACATGCGTGAGCTCGCTCGTGCCGATGCCCCAGGCGAGCGCGCCCAGCGCGCCGTGGGTGCAGGTGTGGCTGTCGCCGCAAAGCAGCGTGCTGCCCGGCAGCGTGAAGCCGAGCTCCGGGCCGACCACGTGCACGATGCCCTGTCCGTCCTCGCCGATGTCGTAGATTTTCACGCCCGCCGCCTTGCCCTCGACGCGGAAGGACTCGATCATCTTGTCGGCCCAGGGGAAATTGCCGGCCTTCGCGCCCGGCACGGTGGAGACCACGTGATCCATGGAGCCGATGGTGAGGCCCGGGTTGCGGATCGGGATGCCGCGCTTCTTGATCTCCAGCTGGCCGCGCTGGCCCGAGAGTTCGTGCATCAGGTGGCGGTCGACGTGCAGCAGCTGCACCCCGTTGCCCAGGTCCTCGACCACGTGCTGGTCCCAGATCCGGTCGAACATCGTGGTACTCATTTTGTCTCCACGTGGCGTTTCTCGAAGTCCCAGACGTCCTGGAACCCGACCAGTTCGTGCAGCTGCTTCATGTCGTACGCGGGAACCGGGCAATTCTCGAGCGTTTGGTTTTCTTTTAGATAAGAAAAAGATCTTTCAATGGCAAAGCAGGCGGCACCCATGCCGGCGCTAGGGTAGATCGCGATTGAAAAACCAAAAGACTTCAATTTCTGTGCGGACACCACCGGAGATTTTCCGGTCGGCACCATGTTGGCGAGCAGCTTCGCGCTGCCGGCCAGTTCGCCACCGACCCGCTTGAATTCTTCCTCCGATTCCGGCGCTTCGACAAACAGGATGTCGGCGCCTGCCTTGGCGAAGGCCTTGGCGCGCTTGAGAGCTTCGTCCATGCCCATGCCGGTGCGTGCGTCGGTGCGCGCGATGATGAGGAAATCCGCGCTGCGGCGCGCTTCCACCGCCACCTCGATCCGCTTCACCGCGTCCTCGAGCGGCACCACGCGCCGGTTGGGCGTGTGGCCGCATTTCTTCGGCGTCTCCTGGTCTTCGATCTGGATCGCCTGCACGCCGGCGGCCTCGTAGCCGCGCACCGTTTCGCGCACATTGAGCAGGCCGCCGAAACCCGTATCGGCATCCGCGATGAGCGGCGTCTTCGTGCCCTGCGCGATGGTGCGCGCGCGCTCGACCATGTCGCGATAGGTGACGAGACCCGCGTCTGCGAGGCCCAGGTGCGAGGCCGAGATGCCGTAGCCCGTCATGTAGAGGGCCTTGAAGCCCATGCCGTCGGCGATCTTCGCCGAGAACATCTCGAACACGCCCGGCGCGACAATGAACTCGCCCGACTCCAGCACCGCCTTCAGGCGTCCGTCGGCCATCTCAGTCGCGCATCTCAGTCGACTCTCGCGCCGGAGCGCTTCACTGCCTCGCCCCATTTCTTCACTTCCCCGGGCAGCATCGCGTTCAGCTGCGCGGGCGAAGAGGCCACCACTTCCAGGCCGATGCCCGCGAGCCGTTCCCGGATCGGCGGATCATTCAGCGCGGCGGCGATCTCCTGGTTGAGCTTCGCCACCACCGGCTCGGGAATGCCGGCCGGGCCGAAGATCGCCAGCCAGCTGTCGGCCTCGGCGCCTTTCACGCCCTGCTCGGCGAGCGTGCGCACCTCCGGCAGGGCGGGCGAGCGCTTGAGCGAGGCGATGGCGAGCGCCTTCACCTTGCCCGACTTGATGTGCGCCATCGAGGTATTCACGCTTACCGCTGTGAGCTGCACATCACCCGCGAGCACCGCGAGCACAGCGGGCGCGCCGCCCTTGTAGGGGACGTGCACCAATTCCAGGTTGCCCGCCGCCTGCAGGAACATGTCCATCGTCAAGTGGGAGCCGTTACCGGTGCCCGCGGAGGAATAGGTGAGCTTGCCGGGTTGTGATTTTGCCAGCGCGACGAACTCGGCCACGCCCTGCGCCGGCACCGCCGGGTGCATCACGATGACGGTAGGAAAGGTGGCGGCGAGCGTGATCGAGGTGAAGTCCCCCGGCACCTTGTAGGGCAGCTTCGCATACAGCGTCGGCGCGACGCCGTGCGTGCCGTTGTCGCCGACCACCAGCGTGTAGCCGTCGGCCGCCGAGCGCGCCGTGATTTCGCTCGCCACGGTGCCGCCGGCGCCGGCCCGGTTCTCGACGATGACCTGCTGGCCGATGCGCTCGGAGAGCTTCGCCGCGAGGATCCGGCCGAAGGTATCGGAGTTGCCGCCCGGCGCGTGCGGCACGATGAGCTTGATCGGCTTGGTGGGCCACTGCTGGGCAATGGCATTCGTCGCCAGGAACAGGGCAAGGAAAAAGAATCGAAACATCAAAACCTCCTACCTGGGATAAGAGCCGTTGTTGACGTCCAGCGTAGTCCCGTTCACGTACTCGGGGCAAGAGGTTCCGAGCCACAGGATCGCAGAAGCGACCTCTTCCGGCGTGCAGACGCGTCCGGAGTAGACCGACTTCATCACCCCGTCCTTGCGCGACTGCGGCAGCTGGTCGTACATCGCCGTTTGGGTGGGCCCCGGCGCCACCGCGTTGACCAGCACCCCATGCGGCCCGAGCTCCTTCGCCCAGGCCTTGGTGAGATTGAGGATCCCGGCCTTGGTGATGCCGTACCAGAGGTCAGGGTGCCCCGTGAACGCCGCCACCGAGCCGACGTTCACGATGCGACCCGATTTTCTCGCCTTCATTTGCGGCGCAAGCGCCGTGATCAGCGCGGCAGGCGCTTCGATGTTGACCGTCAGGACTTCGCGCTTGTTGGCCTCAGGAATCGACTCGTAGGGGTCGCAGAAGAGCACCCCCGCGTTATTGACGAGGGTGTCTATCTGCCTTTTCTCGACCAGGCCCTTTATGTTCGAAAGTTCCCGCAGGTCGAACTGGAGGCGTTCCACATCCAGATCGAACGACGAGAAATCCTTGTCCAGTGCCAGGACCTTCCAGCCCGCGTTGGCGAACGCTCGCGCCGTGGCGAGTCCGATTCCCCGCCCCGCGCCCGTGACCAGTGCCGTCTTCATTCGTCTTTCCTGACGTACCGCTCGTGCAGCTGCACCGGTTTCGCGGCACGCTTGCGCATGCGGATGTTTAGCAGCTCCACCCCGATGGCAAATGCCATGGCGAAGTAGACGTAGCCCTTTGGCACCTCGTGCTCGAAGCCGGCGGCGATCAGCACCACGCCGACGACCACGAGGAAGGCAAGCGCCAGCATCTTGATGGTCGGGTGGGCCGAGACGAAGCGGCCGATGGCGCCGGCAAACACCATCATCAGCACCACCGAGGTGATGACCGCGGCCACCATGATCTCGACCTGCTTCACCATGCCGACAGCGGTGATGATGGAATCGAGCGAGAACACCATGTCGATCACCATGATCTGCCCGAGCACGGCGGCGAAGCTCGCGCCCGCGCCGGACGACTGCTCGCCCTCGACGCCTTCCATCAGCTGGTGGATTTCGTGCACGCTCTTCCAGAGCAGGAACAGGCCGCCGCCGATCAGGATCAGGTCGCGGCCGGAAATCTCCTCGCCCAGCAGCGAGAATAGCGGCGCCGTCAGGCCGATGATCCAGGCAAGGACCAGCAGCAGCCCGATGCGCATGAACATGGCGCCAAACAGGCCGAGGCGCCGTGCCAGGTCGCGCTGGTGCGCGGGCAACCGGTCGACGAGGATGGAGATGAAAATGATGTTGTCGATGCCAAGCACGAGTTCCAGCATCGTCAGGGTGGCGAAGGCGATCCAGGCCTGCGGGTCGGTGAGCATCTCCATGGGCCGATTCTAAAGGCTAGAATCGGGGCTGCTTATGCACTTCGACGCAATTGTCATCGGCGCGGGCTTCGCGGGGCTGTACCAGCTCCACGGCCTGCGCGACCGTCTGGGGCTGCGCGTCAGGGTGCTGGAGGCGGGCGGCGACCTCGGCGGCACCTGGTACTGGAACCGGTATCCGGGCGCGCGCTGCGACTCCGAAAGCCATGCCTATCGCTACTTCTTTTCGCGCGAACTGAATGACGAGTGGCAATCCACCGAGCGCTACCCCGGCCCGCCGGAGATCCGCGCCTATCTCGACTTCGTCGCGAAGAAGTTCGACCTGCGGCGCGACATCGAGTTCGGCGTACGCGTC
>JANNXB010000258.1:0-6541 GCA_031409355.1 Betaproteobacteria bacterium
CAGCGCTGGTCGATGCCCTCTACGCCGGCAAGCAGGTGGTGCATGTCGAGGCGCAGGTGCGTTACGAGGACGGCCGCACCGGGTCGATTTCGGCGGACCTGAAAATACGCGACACGAAAACCTTTCCGCCGGCGGCAGCGAGGAAAGCGGCCTGATGGGCGACGGGAAAAACGGCCGCGCTCAGCGCATCGGCGAGGTGATCCTCGCCCTCAAGGGCGTGTCACTCGCCTTCGGCGGCGTAAAGGCCCTGAGCGACGTCTCGTTCGACGTGCGCGAGCACGAGGTGCGGGCGATCATCGGCCCGAACGGGGCGGGCAAGAGTTCGATGCTGAACGTCATCAATGGCGTCTACCATCCCCAGCAGGGCACCATCCGTTACCTGGGCCGCGAGTACCACGACATGGACCCGCACGAGGTCGCGGTGAGCGGCATCTCGCGTACTTTCCAGAGCCTGGCGCTCTTCAAGGGCATGTCGGTGCTGGACAACATCATGGCCGGGCGCAATCTGAAGATGCGTTCCGGCGTCCTGATGCAGGCATTGCGCATCGGCCCGGCGCTGCGCGAGGAGATTCAGCACCGCGAGGCGGTGGAGCGGATCATCGATTTCCTGGAGATCCAGGCCTATCGCAAGACGCCGGTCGGCCGGCTGCCCTACGGCTTGCAGAAACGGGTCGACCTTGCGCGCGCGCTGGCGATGGAGCCGCGCGTGCTGCTGCTCGACGAACCCATGGCCGGCATGAACATGGAGGAAAAGCAGGACATGTGCCGCTTCATTCTGGACGTCAATGACCAGTTCGGCACCACCATCGTGCTCATCGAGCACGACATGAGCGTGGTGATGGACATCTCGGACCGCGTGGTCGTGCTCGATTACGGCGCGAAGATCGGCGACGGCACCCCGGATGAGGTACGCGCCAACCAGGCAGTGATCGACGCCTACCTGGGCGTGAGCCACTGAGACGATGAAGAACATGATCGGAAAAGAAGGGCCTTTTCTTGCGCTGTGCGCCGTGCTGTTGATCGGCCTCGTCCTGCCGCTCGCGACCGGCGCTTCGGCGCCCGGCTTCTACGTCGAGGTGCTGCTCGGCGGGTTGATGGCGGGCGTGCTCTATTCGCTCGTTGCGCTCGGCTTCGCGCTGATTTTCAAGGCCTCCGGCGTGTTCAATTTTGCGCAGGGCGCGATGGTACTGTTCGCGGCGCTCGCGGTGGCACGCGTGGCCGAGAGGATCCCGCTGTGGGCGGCGATCGTCGTCGGCATCGGCATCATGATCGCGCTGGCATGGCTGATCGAGCGGCTGGTACTGCGGCCGCTGGTTAACCAGGAACCGATCGCGTTGTTCATGGCAACTCTCGGCTTGACCTTCTTCCTCGATGGCTTCGGCCAGACTGTCTGGGGCAGCGACATCTACAAGATCGAGTTGGGCATCGCCAAGGAGCCGGTGATGGTTCTGCAGAGCATCTTTCAGGGCGGAATCCTGGTGAACAAGGAAGATTTCATGGCGGCGCTCGTGGCGGCGGCGCTGGTCGCAAGCCTGGCGCTATTCTTCCAGAAAACATCGACCGGGCGCGCGCTGCGCGCGGTCGCCGACGACCACCAGGCGGCGCAATCCATCGGCATCCCGCTCAATCGCATGTGGGTCATTGTCTGGTCGGTGGCCGGCATCGTGGCGCTGGTCGCCGGCGTGATCTGGGGGTCCAAGCTGGGCGTGCAGTTCTCGCTCTCGCTGGTCGCGCTGAAGGCGCTGCCGGTGGTGATCCTCGGCGGCTTCACCTCCGTCCCGGGCGCGATCGTCGGCGGCCTGATCATCGGCGTGGGCGAGAAGATGGCCGAAGTGTTTCTCGGCCCGCCGCTGGTCAAGGCTTTTGACCTTGCTGGCGGCGGCATTGAGAACTGGTTTGCCTTCATGCTTGCACTGATGTTCCTGCTGGTGAGGCCGCAGGGCCTTTTCGGCGAGAAACACATCGACCGCGTATAGGAAAACCCCCTCGCCATGTTCTATCGCGAAAACGGCCAGTTCAAATCTTCCTACGGATCGGATCAGCAGATGCTGCCGATCCTGCAGGATCGCGCGTTCATGTTCGGGCTGCTGGCCTTTGCTTTCCTGGTGGTGCCGTTCGTGGTCCGCGACTATGTGTTTCTTTCCCTGCTGATCCCGTTTCTGATCCTCGCGGTGGCGGCGCTCGGCCTGAACCTGCTGGTCGGCTACTGCGGCCAGATTTCACTCGGCCATGCTGCCTTCATGGCGGTGGGCGCCTATGCCGCGTACAACCTCGTGCTTCGCGTTCCGCAGTTGAACTTCCTCGTCGTGCTGGTGCTCGCGGGCCTGATCGCAGCGGCGGTCGGCGTGCTGTTCGGCATCCCCAGCCTGCGTATCAAGGGCCTCTACCTCGGGGTCGCCACGCTCGCCGCCCAGTTCTTCATGGACTGGGTGTTCGCGCGGGTAAAGTGGTTCACCAACTACGCGCACTCGGGTTCGGTGCAGACCGCTCCGCTCGAGCTGTTCGGCTGGACCGTCGATTCGCCGGTGGAGAAGTACCTGTTCCTGCTGTGCGTGCTGATCGTATTCACGATTGTCGCGAATAATCTGGTGCGCGGCCATATCGGGCGCGCCTGGATGGCGACGCGCGACATGGACGTGGCCGCCGAAGTGATCGGCATCCGGCCGGTGTACGCCAAGCTGACCGCGTTCGCGATCAGCTCCTTCTATGTCGGGGTTGCCGGGGCGCTGTGGGGCTTTGTGCACCTCGGTTCCTGGGAACCTTTGGCCTTCAACCTGACTCTGAGCCTGAACCTGCTGTTCATGGTTATCATCGGCGGCCTGGGTTCGTTGCTCGGCAGCTATTTCGGCGCCGCCTTCATCGTGGTGCTGCCGATCGTGCTAAATCAGGTTCCGGCCTGGCTGGGGGTGCCGATTTCGACAGCCATGGCCTCGCACCTGGAATTCATGATCTTCGGCGCCCTGATCGTGTTTTTCCTGATCGTGGAACCCCATGGCCTGGCGCGGCTGTGGGCCATCGGCAAGGAAAAAATGCGCCTTTGGCCGTTTCCGCATTGATAGGGTTATCATCATATTTGGAGTCAACTGGAGGAGGATGGAGATGAAACAGACAGCGAAATACGCGATGCTCGCGGCGAGTTTTGCCGTAGCAGCGGCGTTTGGCAGCACGGCGGCGCTGGCTCAGGCGAAGAAGGTCGACGCGCAGGCAAAGGAACAGTTTTTCCCGGTACTGTCCTACCGGACCGGCGCCTACGCGCCCAATGGCATCCCGTTTGCAAACGGCTACGTGGATTACCTGAAGCTGGTCAACGCGCGTGACGGTGGCATCGGCGGCGTCAAGATCACCTGGGAAGAGTGCGAGACCGGCTACGCCACCGACCGCGGCGTCGAGTGCTACGAGCGGCTGAAAGGCAAGGGGCCGACCGGTGCGACCGCGTTTCATCCCCTGTCCACGGGGATTACGTTCGCGGTGACCGACAAGGCCTTCGTCGACAAGATTCCAATCATCACCTTCGGCTACGGGCGCGCGGATTCTGTCGACGGCACCGTGTTCGGCTGGAATTTCCCGCTCGGAGGCACCTACTGGGACGCCGCGGACATGCTGGTGCAGCACGTCGGCAAGAAAGAAGGCGGCCTCGACAAATTGAAGGGCAAGAAGATTGCCCTCGTGTACCACGACTCGCCCTATGGCAAGGAGCCGATCGCACTGCTGCAGGAACGCGCCAAGATGCACGGTTACGATCTGCTGCTGCTGCCGGTGACGCATCCGGGCGTTGAGCAGAAGGCGACCTGGCTGCAGATTCGCCAGCAACGACCGGACTATGTCTTCCTGTGGGGCTGGGGCGTGATGAACTCGACCTCGATCAAGGAAGCGGTCGCCACCGGCTATCCGCGGGAGAAGATGTACGGCGTGTGGTGGTCGGGTGCGGAACCCGACGTGACCCCGGCAGGCGATGGCGCGAAAGGCTATAGCGCGCTCACCTTCCTTGCGCCCGCTGGCACTGGCGCTGTCCACAAAGACATCCTCAAGCACGTGCACGACAAGGGGCAGGCCACCGGCAACAAGGAGGGTTTCGGCGAAGTTCTCTACAACCGTGGCATGGTCGGAGCGATGATGACAGTGGAAGCCGTCAAACGCGCCCAGATCAAGTACGGCAAGAAGCCGCTGAAAGGCGAGGAGGTGCGCTGGGGGCTGGAGAACCTGGCGATCGACAACGCGGCGATCAAGAAGCTGGGGTTCGACGGTTTCATGACGCCGATCAGCACCAGTTGCGTCGATCATCGCGGCGACAGCGAGGCCGGCATCCACACCTGGGACGGCAAACAGTGGGTGATCGAGAAAGGCACGAAGCTCGTTGCCGACTCTCAGATCATCAAGCCGATGATCCGTGCTTCGGCCGAGAAGTACGCGGCGGAGAAAAAGATTGTGAAACGCGACTGCGCCAAGGAAGCGGGTTGATTTTTCAAGGCCACGGCGGCGCCGGGTAGAGCCCCGGCGCCGTTTTTTCGAGGGTAGTCATGAGCGCCGCTGCAACGATGCTTTCGGTGAACGGCATCGAAGTGATCTACAACCATGTCATCCTCGTGCTGAAAGGCGTATCGCTCACGGTGCGCGAGGGAAGCATCGTGGCGCTGCTGGGCGCCAATGGCGCCGGCAAGACCACCACCCTGCGTGCCGTCTCGAACCTGCTCAAGGGCGAGCGTGGCGAAGTGACCAAGGGTTACATCGAATACATGGGCGAGCGGATCGATCGCCTCACCCCGTCCGACCTGGTCAAGCGCGGCGTGATCCAGGTGATGGAAGGAAGGCGCTGCTTCGCCCACCTGACTGTCGAGGAGAACCTGCTGACCGGGGCCTATACGCGCAGCGGCGCGGAAACCAGCGCCGGCCTGGAACGTGTCTACGAATACTTTCCACGCCTGAAGCAGCGCCGCGGCTCGCAGGCCGGCTACACCTCCGGCGGCGAGCAGCAGATGACCGCAATTGGCCGTGCGCTGATGGCGCGCCCGAAGATGATCCTGCTCGACGAGCCCTCGATGGGTCTCGCCCCGCAGCTGGTGGAGGAGATCTTCGAGATCGTGAAGGCGCTGAACGCGAAGGAGAAAGTGAGTTTTCTGCTGGCTGAACAGAACGCCAGCGTCGCCCTGCGTTACGCCGGCTACGGCTACATCCTGGAGAACGGCCGCGTCGTGATGGACGGCGAAGGCTCCTCGCTCGCGCAGAACGAGGACGTCAAGGAGTTCTACCTCGGGTTTTCGTCGGGCGGCCGCAGGAACTTCCGCGACGTGAAATCTTATCGCCGCCGCAAGCGCTGGCTGTGAAAATCGGGGTCAGAGCCCGATTTCCCAATGACTAATGGGGCGAAATCGGGCTCTGACCCCGATTTTCACTTCGACCGTCTCGAGATCCGCTCGCCCAACAAGCGGGAAGCGGCTTTGCTTGTTGCACTGCCGAAACTCGTCGCGCACGCCAAGCGCCGCGCGCCCGGGTTCGCGCGCATTCTCTCGGAGATCGACGCGGCGAAGGTTCGTACCCGCAAAGCGCTCGCCGCACTGCCGGTTACCCGCAAGTCTGATCTGTTGGAGCTGCAGGCGAAGGACCGTCCGTTCGGCGGCCTGAATGCGACGCCCGTGGCGAAGCTGGCGAAGATATTCGCCTCGCCCGGCCCGATCTACGAGCCCGAGGGACGCGGCAGGAACTGGTGGCGCACTGCGCGCGCGCTGTACGCGGGGGGATTTCGCGCCGGCGAATTGGTGGTGAACACCTTCGCCTACCATTTCACGCCAGCCGGTTCGATGCTTGAATCGGGTGCGCTCGCGATCGGCTGCACCGTGGTGCCGGCCGGCATCGGCCAGACCGAGATGCAGATCGCCGCGATCCACGACCTGAAGATCGACGCCTACATCGGCACGCCATCGTTCCTCAAGCTGATCGTCGAGAAGGCGGCCGATCTCGGGAGCGACATTTCGTCCTTGAAGAAGGCGCATGTCGGCGCCGAGTACCTGCCGCCGGCGCTGCGGCAGGCGATGCTCGGGCGCGGCATCCGCGTTACGCAGAGCTACGGCACCGCGGACCTGGGTTCGATCGCCTACGAAACGCTCGCGGCCGACGGTTCGGTGACCGAGGGGATGATCCTCGACGAGGGACTGCTGCTCGAGATCGTGCGGCCCGGCACCGGCGACCCTGTGCCCAACGGGGAAGTCGGCGAGGTCGTGATAACCACCTTCAACCGGGACTACCCGTTGGTGCGCTTCGGCACCGGTGACTTGTCCGCGATCCTGCCTGGCACGAGCCCCTGCGGGCGCACCAATACGCGCATCCGCGGCTGGATGGGGCGTGCCGACCAGAGCACCAAAGTTCGCGCGATGTTCGTGACGCCAAAGCAGGTGAACGAAATCGTGCGTCGCCACCCGGAGATCGCGAAGGCGCGCCTGGTGGTGGAAGGAGAGTCCGGCAACGACCGGATGACGCTGAAATGCGAAGCGAAGAATCGCCCGGCGGGTCTCGCCGAGGCAATTGTCGCGTCGATCCGCGACCTCAC
>JANNXB010000259.1:0-3859 GCA_031409355.1 Betaproteobacteria bacterium
GCCTGGTTCTCGCCCAGCGCTTTGACCAGCTCGACCATGTCGCCGACCAGGTGGAGCAGGGTGTACTGGTCGATGTCCGCCGGCGCCTCGGTGCCGCCGTAGCCGCGCATATCAGGCGCCACGGCGCGATACCCAGCCGCCGCCAGCGCCGTGAGCTGATG
Source organism: Betaproteobacteria bacterium (assembly GCA_031409355.1). Taxonomy (GTDB): domain Bacteria; phylum Pseudomonadota; class Gammaproteobacteria; order Burkholderiales; family SG8-39; genus RBG-16-66-20. The sequence goes on from JANNXB010000259.1 coordinate 162, forward strand.
CCGCCACGAGTACCAGGATTCCGGCCAGCCATGGCAGAACAGCACCAGCGGGCCGCTGCCCTGCTCTGCAACGCGCATGCGGATGCCGTTGGCTTGCAGCTCGTGTAGTTTCGGCTCGCTCATATCGTTCCCATTCGGTTGTTGGTCGCGATCATATAGGTGCCGCGAAGCCAATGGATGCATCTATCGGGTATCTTATGGAAATGAAAGAACTCGTCGCGAAACTCGAAGGCCTGCTGCGCCTGCGCTCGATTCCGTTCGGCATGAAGCTCTACGAATCGGTCGCGGAGATGGAGGCGATCCCGAAAATCCGGCGGCCGAAGGAATCGGTGCACACGCTGGACCAAATTGTCGCGCAGGCGGCGAGGCTCGGATGGACGGTTGGCATTACCACGAAGGACCTCGTCGGCGACCAGTGCCGCTCGGTGGTGGGCCTGGGCGGTCAGGATGAAAAATGGTTCTCGGGACAGCACATGACCGGCGTGTGGTTCGCGACGCAGGTCGATGCCGCCGCGCACCAGAGGGCGATGAACGTGGTGCCGGCCGGCAAGTACAAGGCGCTCGCTGTCGCGCCGCTTGCCTCGGGCCGGCTCGATCCGCCCGATATCGCGCTCTTCTACGCCACGCCTGGCGCGATGATCTACTTCATCAACGGCCTGCAGTACACGGGCTACAAGCGTTTCGACTGGAGCGTGGTGGGCGAATCAGCCTGCGCCGACTCCTGGGGCAGGGCGCTGCGCACGCGCGAGCCGAGTTTGTCGATCCCGTGCTTCGCGGAGCGCCGCTATGGCGGCGTGCTGGACGATGAGATGCTGATGGCGCTGCCGCCGGAGCAGCTTGAGAAGGCGATCGCCGGCATGGAAGCGCTGGCGAAGAACGGTTTCCGCTACCCGTTCGCGCAGTACGGCATCCAGCAGGACGTGCGCGCCGGGATGGCAGTCAGCTATCCGGACCGGAAGTAGATTCAACAAAGGGGGAGGGGATGGGGAGATTGTGCGAAGGGCGGGTGGCGATCGTCACCGGCGCGGGACGGGGTGTGGGGCGCGAGCACGCGCTGCTGCTGGCGGCGAACGGCGCGAAGGTGGTGGTCAACGACCTTGGCGCGAACGTGGACGGCACGGGGAAGGATGCATCCTTTGCCTCGCAGACCGTCGCCGACATAAAGAAGGCGGGCGGCGAGGCGATGGTCAACGGCGACGACGTCAGCTCCTGGGCCGGCGCGAAGAACATGGTCGACAGCGCGATCCAGGCCTACGGCAAGCTCGACATCGTGGTGAACAACGCGGGCATCCTGCGCGACCGCATGCTCGTCAACATGAGCGAGGAAGAGTGGGACGCGGTGATCCAGGTGCACTTGAAGGGCACCTTCGCGCCGTCGCGGCACGCCGCCGCCTACTGGCGCGAGCAGCAGAAGAAGACCGGCGAGCCGGTGATGGGGCGGATCATCAATACCACCTCGACTTCCGGCATCTACGGCAACGTCGGGCAGACCAACTATGGCGCGGCCAAGGCGGGCATCGCGGCTTTCACCATCATCGCCGCGAGGGAGTTGAAGCGCATCGGCGTCACGGTGAACGCGATCTCGCCTTCCGCGCAGACGCGCATGACCGAGGGCCTGCGTGCAGTGAACGACGAGCAGCGCGCGATGCGCGATCCGAAATGGGTGTCGCCGGTGGTCACCTACCTGGCGAGCGAACTGGCGCAGGACATCACTGGCCGCGTGATCCAGGCCGGCGTCGGGCGCATCGCGGTGTGCGAAGGCTGGCGGCGCGGCGCGGAAGTGCCGCAGGTGACCGATCCGGTCGAAGCGGGAAAACTGCTGCGCGAGATGCTGCCCAAGGTGCGCAGGAACTCGGGCATGGACGGGCTGGAACTGGATTGAGGGAGAGTGGGACGATGGCGCTGAACTACGACCACCTGATGGGGCTGAAGCGCGAGGGCGACCGCTTCAGGTACACCGACCGCGAGACGATGCTCTACGCCATCGGCATCGGCATGGGGGCTGATCCCATGGACCGCAACGAACTGCCGTATGTGTTCGAACTGCCTTCGCTCAAGACGGTGCCCTCGATGGCGACCGTGTTGGCGCGGGTGCCCCTGCTGAAGGATTGCGGCTACGACTACACGAAAGTCGTGCATGGCGAGCAGCACCTCAAGCTGCACCGGCCTTTGCCTCCGGAGGGCGAACTGATCTCTAATTCGCGTGTTACCGCGGCCTATGACAAGGGAGCAGGCAAGGGCGCGGTCATCTACACGGAGACCGCGGTGCGTTCCGCGGCCGACGGCCAGCCGATGTTCACGCTGCTGTCCTCGACGTTCGCGCGCGGTGATGGTGGATTCGGAGGTCCCGCCGGTTCAGGTCCGCAGCCGCACACGATTCCGGAGCGCATGCCGGATGCGACGGCGACGCTGCAGACGACGAAGGACCAGGCCTTGCTTTACCGGTTGAACGGCGATCGCAATCCGCTGCACGCCGATCCCGACCTCGCGAAGCGCGTCGGATTTCCGGCGCCGATCCTGCATGGCCTGTGCACCTACGGCATCGCCTGCCGCGCGATCCTGCAGACGGTCGCGTCCTACGACCACACGCGGATCACGGGATTCGACGTGCGCTTCTCGTCACCGGTCTATCCGGGCGAGGCAATTGCCACCGACCTTTGGATCGACGGCAAAACGGTGTCATTCCGCTGCCGGATTCCGGCGCGCAACGACACCGTGGTGATCAATAACGGCAGGTGCAGCCTGGCTTCCTAGCTACTGCAGCTTGATGCCGAGATCGCGGATGATCTTGCCCCATTTGTCCTGCTCCGCCTTGAGGAAGCTGGCCAGCGCTTGCGGCGGCCCGCCAAAGGGCTCGGCGCCGAGTTCGGCGAACCGCGTGACGGTGGCCGGCTGCGCGATGAGCGCGTTCACTTCCGCGTTCAGGCGCCGCACGATGTCGGCGGGCGTGCCGGCCGGCGCGTAGAGGCCGAACCAGCCCAGCACTTCGAATCCTTCCAGGCCCATGCCGGTTTCCGACACGGTCGGCACATCCGGCAGCAGGGGCGTGCGCTTCGCGCTGGACACCGCGAGCGCGCGCAGCTTGCCGCTGCGCACATGCGGCGTCATCACCGCGACGTTCTCGAACATCATCGGCACGCGGCCCGACAGGAGGTCGGGCATCACCGCGCCGGTTCCCTTGTAGGGGACGTGCTCCATGTCCACGCCGGCCATGCGCTTGACGAGTTCCGCGCCAAGGTGCTGCGCGGTGCCGGGGCTGGTCGAGGCGTACTGGTACTTGCCCGGATTTGCTTTCAGCAGCGCGATCAGCTCGCGGAAACTCTGTGCCGGCATGCCCGGGTGCACCACGAACAGGTAAGGCGTGCTGCCGATCAGGCTCACCGGGGCGAAGTCGCGCTCGGTGTCGTAGGGCAGGGATGCGTAGAGGAAGGAGTTCGTGCCCTGCGTGCTCGGCACCAGCAGCAGCGTGTGGCCGTCGGGCGCGGCCTTGGCGACGCCCGAGGCGCCGATCGAGCCGCTCGCGCCAGGACGATTCTCGACCACGAAGGGCTTGCCGAGGCGCTCGGAGAGTCCCTGGGCGACGAGGCGCCCGATCACGTCGGTGGTGCCGCCGGGCGGAAAGCCGACCACCACCCGCACGGTCTGGCTTGGATACTGGGACAAGGCGGCAAGCGGAATGCACAGCGCGAGCGCCGCAA
>JANNXB010000260.1:0-3551 GCA_031409355.1 Betaproteobacteria bacterium
ACCGGCATCGAGGTCGGGCGCATGCGCGTGCCGCTCGGCGTCATCGGCATCATCTACGAATCGCGGCCCAACGTCACCGCGGATGCGGCCGGGCTGTGCCTCAAGGCGGGCAACGCCACGATCCTGCGCGGCGGCTCCGAGGCGCTGCGCTCCAACCAGGCAATCGCCGCCTGCGTGCGTGCCGGGCTGAAGGCCGCCGGCCTGCCGCAAGCCGCGGTGCAGGTGGTCACGACCGCCGACCGCGCCGCCGTGGGTCACCTCATCACGATGAACCAGTACGTGGACATCATCGTGCCGCGCGGCGGCAAGGAACTCATCGAGCGCCTGATGCGCGAGTCGAAGATCCCGATGATCAAGCACCTGGACGGCGTGTGCCACCTGTACGTGGACGACCGCGCCGACCCCGAGATGGCGGTGCGCCTGGCCGACAACGCCAAGACGCAGCGCTACGGCACCTGCAACACCATGGAGACCCTGCTGGTGGCCGAAGGCATCGCCAACAAGGTTTTGCCCCTCATCGGCTCCATCTATAAGAATAAGAATGTCGAAATACGCGGCGACGAAGCCACCCGCAAGCTGATTCCGGGCGCGAGAACGGCCACGGAGAAGGACTACTACACCGAATGGCTCGCGCCCATCGTCTCGATCCGCGTGGTCAAGGACCTCGACGAAGCCATCGCGCACATCGCCAGGTACGGCTCCCAGCATACCGACGCCATCGTCACCTCGGACCAGGCGCGCGCCGCGCGTTTCCTGCGCGAGGTGGATTCGAGTTCGGTGATCGTGAACGCATCCACGCGCTTCGCCGACGGTTACGAGTACGGCCTGGGGGCGGAAATCGGCATCTCGACCGACAAGCTGCACGCGCGCGGCCCGGTCGGGCTCGAAGGACTGACGACGCAGAAATACATCGTCCTCGGGCACGGCGAAGTGCGCAGTTAGTGGCTCCGCTAATCGGCATCCTCGGCGGCACATTCGATCCTGTCCACAACGCCCATCTTGCGATCGCCGGCGCCGCGCTGGGCTCCCTGGGACTGCAGCAGATTCTCTGGGTCCCGACCGGCGCGCCCCCGTACCGTCCGTCGCCAGTCGCCCCGGCGGCACACCGCCTCGCGATGCTGAAGCTCGCGATCGCGGGAGAGCCGCGCTACGCCGTGGACGAGAGCGAACTCCAGCCAGGTGCAAGCGGATTTACCTTTGATCTGCTTTCTTCCCTCCACGGTAATTTGCCCGATAAATCCTTCACGTTACTCATGGGTGCGGATCAGCACGCCAAGCGCGAAACCTGGCATCGCTGGGCGGAGATCGAGAAGCTGTGCGAGGTCGCCGTCATTGAAAGACCTGGATCGAACCTGGATGCGAAGGCAAGATTGATTCCGATGGCCCCCATGCCCATTTCTGCAAGCGACATCCGCGCCCGCATCGCGCGCGGCGAGGACGTATCTGCCATGCTGCCCCCTGCCGTGCTTGGCTACATCAAACAGAAAAAACTGTATTGCGTATGAGGTACTACTAATGGACATTCGCGTAAAACAGCGCGCCGTAGTCGAGGCGCTTGAGGACGTCAAGGGACGGGACATCGTGGTGTTCAACGTCGCCGCGCAAACCGCGTATTTCGAGCGCGTGGTGATCGCGAGCGGCGATTCCAACCGGCAGGTCAACGCGCTTGCCTCCCATGTGCAGGAAAAGCTCAAGTCGCTGGGGGCGACGGTGGTCGGGGTCGAGGGCCGGCGCAACGGCGAATGGGTGCTGGTGGACCTGGGCGACATCGTGGTCCATGTGATGCATCCGGCGATTCGCAGCCACTACAACCTCGAAGAGCTCTGGGGCGGCAAGGAAGTGAGGATGGCCCCGGCGGCGAAGCCGAAACGCACCCCGGCGAAGAAGAAAAAGACGAAGCAGAAAGCGAAAGCCGTCCGTGGCAAGACTGCACGTCGTCGCAGTCGCAAATAAGCTGCCGGCCTGGGCGGAGGCTGCGCGCGACGAGTACCTGAAGCGCATGCCGCGCGGCTATGAAGTGAAGCTGGTCCAGCTCAAGCCCTCCGCCGCAGGAAAAGTCCGCAAGGAAATTCCGGCGCACACGCGCCTCGTCGCCCTCGACGAGCGCGGCAAGGACCTCACCACCAAGCAATTCGCCGCGCTGCTTGGCGAACCCACGACCTTCGTCATCGGCGGCGCCGACGGCCTGGATCCGGCAATCAGAAAAGAAGCGTCCTTGCTGCTGCGCCTCTCCGCGCTCACGCTGCCGCACGCGCTCGCGCAGGTGGTACTGTGCGAGCAGCTCTATCGTGCTGCCAGCCTCCTCACCGGTCACCCCTACCACCGGGACTAGCGAAACCGAATGAACAGGCGTGACACCGTATTCGCCCTCGTTGCACTTGGGGCCTCGCCGCTCGCCGCAAAAGCACAGCCGACGGGCAAGATCTGGCGTGTCGGAATCCTCTCGTCCTTGTCCGGTCCGAATGAACTAATCGAAGCCTTCCGCGATCAACTTCGCATCCTCGGATACATCGAAGGACGCAACCTCTCGTTCGAGTACCGCTGGTCGGCGGGCGCAGACGAGCGCCTGCAGGAAATGGCTGCTGAGCTGGTGCAACTCAAGGTAGACGTCATCGTGACGCACGCCGGGTTACCCCCTGCCGCAGCCAAACGCGCAACCAGCACCATCCCGATTGTCATTGCGGCGACGGCCGATCCAGTCGGCCAGGGCCTGGTCGCGAGCCTCGCCCGCCCCGGAGGCAATCTCACCGGCAGCAGCATGCAGTCGACCGATCTCACTGGCAAGCGAGTTCAGCTGCTGCGCGAAATCGTTCCGAATGCAACCCGGGTCGCCGTACTCGCCATGAAAGGCACCCCCGCTACCCCGCATCTTCTCGCGCAGATGCGCGCCGTGGCGCAGCAGATGGGCTTGACCCTCGCAATTCACGAAGTCAACGAGGTCGGGTCGCTGACGAGCGCGTTCGTGGCCATGCAGCGCGCCGGCATCCAGGTCCTGATCGTGCAGCAGGCTCCGTTTACCGCAGCCAATCGCAAGCTGATCGTGGACCTGGCGGCCAAGCACCGCCTGCCTTCGATGTTCGATATCCGCGGATGGGTGGATGAGGGCGGACTCATCTCCTACGGACCCAATACCGTCGAGATGCACCGCCGGGCCGCGTTCTTTGTGGACAAAATCTTCAAAGGCGCCAAGCCCGCTGATCTGCCGGTGGAGCAGCCCACAAAATTTGAGATGTTTGTCAATCTCAAATCCGCCAAAGCGCTCGGCCTGACGATCCCGCAGTCAGTGCTGGCGCGGGCGGATGAGGTGATTCGCTGATGGACCGCCGCTCGTTTCTCAGCGCTATCGCCGCCACGTCGCTCATCGCGGCGCCAGGCGCAGCGCGCGCACAGCAGGCGGGCAAGGTCTGGCGCATCGGCTGGTTGGCATCAGGATCAGGATTAGGATCAGGAGTAATCGAACTTGTCGACGCCTTTCGCGAAGAGCTCCGAACACTGGGTTACGCGGAAGGGCGCAACCTTTCGATCGAGTTCCGCTTTGCAGCCGGTAAGGA